>JADGIS010000219.1 GCA_015233825.1 Erysipelotrichaceae bacterium RD49 | reverse complement strand
CGTCTTCTTTATTCTCCAGCCTCAAAGGACTATTTAGGGGTTCATGCAAGTCAGGGGCGACAATTTCTTTTACTACTTTTAAGCAAAAGCTCATCTGTAACTAAAGAGAACGTGCTCAAAGTTCTTCGCGCGCAACATTATAGTAAAAGCAGAAGGTTACGTCATCAGGCTCCCAATTTTCATCATTAGGGGTCGCGGCCAGTGGTGCTATTTTTTTATATGGGATGAACTGGATGGTAAAAAACGACAACGTTTCGCGCTTCACGCTTTGGAATACATTGGTTTTTACTCTCTTGATGTGGTATGCCTTGTCTGAATTTCCGTTTTTAATGAACCCGTTCACGATGTGGATTCATTCGCGCTACAATCCCTATCTGCCGGGGTTGGCGTTCTCTTATGTCGCTTTCAGCATTGGCTGCCTGATTCAACAAAGACCAGCCAAAGAAGGCGGCAAGGCAGTTGAATCTTTCATAACTCGTTAGAAAACAAGATCGATCAAGCCGCTTGATGGCAAGCGCAGTGGACCTGCGTGATTTCAATTCAATTGCGATGGAAACCTTTCTTTGCAGGACTGTTCATTCAATCTGCAAAGAAAGGTTTTTTCACTTTGATCTGACATTTAAGATCTTAGGGAGTTGTCAAGGGAGGAAAGATTAGCCCTTGATATAATGAAATGGCAGTAAACGAATCATAAGTCAGAAAGAAGGAACCAGCTTGAACTTAAAAGAACTCCAAAATGGAAGCGATATTCGCGGTGTCGCTTTGGATCTCAATCCAGATGAACCAGTTAACCTGACCGAAAATGAAGTCAGAGATCTTGCACGCGCCTTCACAGCCTGGCTGCGGAAGAAAACAGGAAAGAAGGATATGACCATCGCTGTTGGTCGTGACTCTCGTCTTTCCGGACCAAAACTGGCAAGAGCCGTGATGGATGCGTTGGTTTACGATGGCGTTGATGTCTTTGATACCGGCCTGTCCAGCACTCCAGCCATGTTTATGTCTACCTTGTTTGAAGATTTTGATGCCGATGGGGCTATTATGTTAACGGCCAGCCATATGCCGGCGAACCGCAATGGAATGAAGTTTTTCTATAAAGGCGGCGGATTGGACAGCGATGAAATTAAAGAACTCATCGATATCGCCGAGCACAAGAAATTTAACCATGGCAAAGGCGGCTCTATTACCAAATCCGATTTAATGAGCGTCTATGCTGAGCATTTACGCAATATTATTACCGAAAAACTGGAAGCTTCGCAGGCTGATGTCAATCCTGATAAACCTTTAGAAGATCTGCATGTCGTTGTCGATGCAGGAAATGGAGCTGGCGGCTTCTTTGTCGACCAGGTATTGCAGCCACTTGGCGCAAATACGGAGGGAAGCCAGTTTTTGGAACCTGATGGATCGTTCCCTAACCACATTCCAAACCCTGAAAATCCTGAAGCCATGGCTTCTTTAATTGCAGCAGTCAAAGCCAACAATGCGGATCTTGGCATCATTTTTGATACCGATGTAGATCGTTCCAGTGCCGTCGATGACAAAGGAAATCCAGTCGGCCGCAATGATATTATCGCTCTGGCCTCTGTTTTAGCGGCCAAGCATCATCCAGGCATGACCGTCGTAACAGATTCGGTCACTTCCGATGAACTGGGTGAATTCCTTGAAAAGAAAGGGATCCACCAGCACCGCTTCAAACGCGGCTATAAAAATGTCATCAATGAGGCCAAACGGCTTAACGACGAAGGCGTAGATGCCGAACTAGCCATTGAAACCAGCGGCCATGCGGCCTTTAAAGAGAATTATTATCTGGATGATGGTGCTTATCTTGCCAGCCGTATCGTAGTAGAAGCAGCCAGCCAGTCGATCAGTGACCTGCTCAAAGATCTTGCCCATCCAAAATCAGAAAAGGAACTGCGGCTGAAAATCAATGAATCTGCCTTTAAAGAATATGGCCGGCAGGTAATCGAGGATCTACAAAACTTCGCCAGCGAAAGTGACTATATCACTTTAGTCGAACCGAACTATGAAGGCTGCCGCATCCGCTTTGATACCGATCATGGCAGTGGCTGGGCACTGTTACGGATGTCGCTGCACGAAAATCTGCTGCCGCTCAATATCGAATCGAGTCAGCCTGAAGGAGCCAGGATCATGGCCAAAGAACTATATCAGTTCCTTGACCAGTATCCATCGCTTGATTTAAGCCAGATCGAAGAGTTTATTGAAGAGTAAGCCAACCAAAAGAGTTCGCGTCTTTTGTGCTTGCTTGATCCAGCTTTTTCAAAAAACAGATCAGATTCTGGTCTACAAAGAGGTAGAAAACCTAATAGGTAAAGCCGGATTTTCTGGTTGATTCAAGAAATCAACAGAAAATCCGGCTTTTCATTTTAGAGGCCAAAATTCAGCAATGGAAGAGAAGCCTCCTGTTTTTGGTTTAAAGTGTTTTCAGCTGTTAATGATCAGGTCTCTGATTTTAGGCAGCCGCGGCAGCTTGATCGCAGATGCAGTCGATGGAAAGGGCAAGAAGCAGTAAGGCAAGGGCGTTTTGGGGATCATTGTAATGAATGGCATAATGGTCGGTGAGATGCCAGAGTTCTTTGCGGATCCTGGCGATCTGCTGGCCATTCTGATCAAAAACATCATAGTTCCAGCCAAGAAAATCGCCCTGGACGTTCCAGCCAAAGTAATCCAGTTCCAGCTTGGTTCGAAAACCGAATTTTTGTTGAATCGTTCCGACTGACTTGCCATCGATATCGATTTCAAACCGCGCCAGAAAAGTCAAAATAGCTCGATGCAACTGGCCAACAGGATAGCCGCCTGCATTGTAGACGATCTGCCGACGCGTCAGTGAAGGCTCGCCTTGAACTGTATATACAATTTGGCCCGCTTCATTTTGGACAGTATAGCGGCCCCAGAGGGAAAAGAATTGTTGTTCAATATAGAGAGTATGGTTCATGGCCCAAATATAGCATTCCCATGATACGAATAAATAAAGAAGATAATAAGTTTTAATGAAAATATCTTTGCCGATAGGATGAAGCAGACAAGCAAGCTGCCAAAAAGCTATTTATCTCATTGAGCACTCTCATAAAGTTTAGGTGATAAATGAATAAATTATTAACTAATTATTAAGAAAATATTGACCAAGTGGTTCTTGTGGAGTCTGTCGATCTCAAAGAAAGCTTAGAGCATCTCCAGCTCCAC
>JADGIS010000218.1 GCA_015233825.1 Erysipelotrichaceae bacterium RD49 | reverse complement strand
AGTAGATAAATTTCACGATTATACGACTATCTTGTATTAAAATTCCAACCGGTTCCATGCTTATTGGGTATTTCGGAGTTAAAAATCGCAATCTTGTATAGTGTCATTGACTAGGAAAGTTCTAATTAAGTTTAGCCATAAAGCGTTCGCGGTTGACGGCAGCCCGTTTATGGACACCTTTGCCAATACAGGTGTCACCACAATAAGCACTCACTTCAAAGGTATAAATCTTGCCTTGAACTTCCAGTAAATGGCTGACAATTCGAATTCTGGCATGCAACGGGGATGGTGCATCATGGCTCACATTCATCGAGATTCCCACTGTGTTATAGCCTTCTTTGGTTTGAGCAATTTTGCAGGATGCTTCTTCCATCCAGGCAATCATCTGCGGGGTGGCCAATACAGGTAAGTCGCCGCTTTTCATGACCATAGCCAGGTTTTCCGCTTCAACAGTACGATAAATGACAGAGTAAAGTTCCATATTAAGTTCCCTTTCGTAAAGATGGTCCTGGGCTTTTCAGACTCCAAGCCTTCAAAGAGCCGTTCTTTCAAGCCAAAAAGACCGCCTTGTCAATCCTTTCTGAATCCTTCAAATTGACGGCTTTAAGCCGGAATTATTCATGGCGCTATCGTATCACGCCAAACAAAATAGCCTTTTGTTTTGAACTGATTTGTGTAAAGCGCTTAGCGAAAGTCGTTTTTCGTCAGCGGAATTTGCTTTAAGCCCGCCATCCGCTACACTTGAGTTATGACATCACAATATCAAGACGATCTCAGGCTTCTCAAAAAAGCGAAGCGTCGAATCCATGCGGTTTTGATTCTTTCGTATCTGGTGATTTGCTTGTGGCCGGCGGGAATGTATTTCCTGCTCAGCCAGCCGATCTTCACCCGGCCTGATTTCTTTACCGTCCTTTACTTACTCGTCACCTTGGTCCAGATGGTTGTCTGGATGGTGATCTTCTTTGCGGTCTCCGGCGGCAAGCCTTGGACACGGTCTTTAGTCCTTGTCGGAACGCTTTGTGAAATCGCTTTTTGTGGATGGCTGATTTACGATCTGACCATCCATACCCGATTTATCTGGGTTTATATTGCCTGGATTGTCCTCGAGATGGTCAAAAACTTTTATCTTCTCTGGCTGTATAAATGGCTGCGCACGTCATGGTGGGCCAAAATCTACTACGATCACGTCATTACCCTTTCCGAAAGCAAACGCCGTGAACAGGAGCGCCAGGAGCAAGAACGGCAGGCTGCCAAACGGCAGCGACAAGCGGCTCAAAAACAAAAAGCACGCCAGCAGCAAAGCCCGCCTGTCTATGATGGCTATGACAGTCGCTACCAAGGCTATCCACAGGCTAATCCTGCTTATGGAAACGGGCAGCAGCAGGGCTATTCTCCAAACAACCCGATGCCAAATGGCTATGGACCTGGTTATTCCAGCCAGGCAAGTCAGGGCTATGGGCAAGGCTATTTGGGATATCCAAACAACCAGCCTTCACAGCTCTATGGAACCAATCCATCCGATCCCTATAACCAGTATCCAGCCTATCCACCACAGCCCGCAAACAACATTCCACCAACTGGAAGACCGCTCAACTATGACCCCAACACCGGCCAATACTATGACGCGTATACCGACCAAGTTGTGCCCCTTTCTGGCAACAACCAATACTCCAAGCCTGACTTCCAGCCTGGAACCAGCATCAACCAAAACTACCACCCTGACCTGCCGCAGACAAACTTTGGTGCAAGTCCGGATATCACCTCGCGAAACCAGGTCCCAGACCAAAGGCAAAGTGCGAGTTCTTCCAACGGCCGCAAAGCCGGTCAGCAGGCTCCGGTACGGGTTGCCGTGAAAAGTCCTGTGGATATTGAAGGCAATTCTCATGAAGAAGCAGCAAACCGCAGAGCACAGGAAAAAGAAAACCGACGCCAGCTTTCCAGCAAGTATCCACGCACTGCCATCCGGATGGCAATTGTAGTCTATGGTGAATTGATCCTCTTTCCATTGATCGTTCACCTGTTCCAAAACAACTTTGTCTCCATCGACAACACGTCGGTCTTCGCCCTGAACCTGATGTTCACCTTGTGCATTTTGACCGCCGCGATCTGGACCTTGCCGATCTTCTACCTCTATCTCAAGCAGCCAGGCTGCAAGAAGATCTTATGGTTCTGCCTAGCCGCCCAAATTGGCGTCATTGCTTTTGGCGGCTATATGTTAAAAGGCTATTACGATTCCGATACGATGCCCTACTCCATGAAAGTCTTCACGCTTTTCTTGATGCTTGAAGTCATTCGATACGGATTGCTTGTTGTGGGAATCTTCCCGGCCTTCAAGCTGCCTGAAATCAAAGACACCCATTCTGCTTCTGACGAAGATCTGGATGCTGATGATTATGCCAATTATGAATTCGAACTCGTCGATGAACAGGATCCCAACGAAGAGGATGACTACGCCAGCAGCGAATACGATGATGACCAGGATCGCCGCAATCCAAAACGGATTCTCTCGATCTTTACCCATAAAAAAGGTGAGGACGATGAGGAAGGTTACGACGAGGATGAAGATGATGACAATGGCTACGGTCAAAACCAGAATCACAGCTACAACAACCCCGCGTATTCCGACCCGAACCAATACGACCCAAATGCCGATGACGATGAGTACAACGAGGATGAAGATGACGAACCATCTGTCTTTTCAAAGTTCTTCCATCGTAAAGATACCCACTAGAAATTGAAGCTAAAGCCGCTCACAGTATCGAGCGGCTTTTTTTCTTCTTCATCGGTTAAGCAAGAGGCGCCATCCAAATTGCAAGGCCGTTTAAATGGAACCTTTGACTGTTCTGCAATCTGCCCGGGCTTCCAGGACTTGCTGATGGTTGCCATCAATTTTGCGGGTAATCACTTCAAAACAAAGCAAACATCGTTTACAGCGCGTTTTATTTACAAAATTTAGGACATGGAGCGGGAATCCTCGGCCATTCAATGACCGAGATGAAAGCGACTGGTGCATAAAGATGCATTACTGGATGTTATCTGTCTCTTATACACATCTGACGCTGCCGACGAATAG
>JADGIS010000217.1 GCA_015233825.1 Erysipelotrichaceae bacterium RD49 | reverse complement strand
ATCCTTTGTCCTGGGCTATTTGTTGGATTACTTCTCTCATGTAGTCTTCAACTTCAGGAGTAATGACTTTCCGCCTGTATTTCACCGACCAAACAATATGGTAATTCATGTTGTACACAGTGGTTCTACCATGCACCAGATTGTTTTTCTTCATGCATATAGTATATCATAAATATGATTAAATATTCTTAAATAAAATAAAAAAGGTATAACATCCAGTAATGCATCTTTATGCACCAGTCGCTTTCCTCTCGGTCATTGAATGGCCGAGGATTCCCGCTCCATGTCCTAAAAAGACTAATCTCGTAAACCTATATTCCCGCTCAAAATTCTTACTACAAATTTCTCAAAGATTTATAAGCGGATAAAACCCCTTATGGATAGAACGTGTTTCGAATTATGAGCTATCACCGTAATTCATTTAGATGCAGCAAGAATTCTAGATTCTTGCTGCATCTAACATATCTTAGCCTCGCTAAAGATATATAACCATTTATATAAAGTCGATCAATCCAAGAGCACGACAGTTATAAATGTAGTAAGAATCAAGTCCGGTAATTCAGGCCAAACACATTCATGATGAAATCCAGGACGTTCATTTCAGCTGGAAAATTCTCCAGTAGATTTTCTTCCTCTTCTCCAAGCTGAAAATCACTCTCACCTGGCTCAAATTTTGAGCAGTGATACATCACAATGCTCGCATATCCCTCGCCATTACTCCAGTTCACGACAAATGGCTTCTCATTGGATACTTCGATCAAGCCTTGCTGTTTCAAAGCTTCCTTCCATTCCTCGAGCTTTTCTGGTGACTTTGCACATTCAATATCAACGATCAAGCCATCTTTTTTGACCAGGCGGGCAAGTCGATCAACAAGAACTTCGGCCACTTCCTGCAAAGCAGGCTTTAGTTGATCCAGATCGTCTTCCTGATTTGGAATCGTTGTATATGGGGATTTCCATTCCTCCAATTCCTCCGCCATGACGACCACATCAAACGGCACTTCTTCCAATATCGTTCGCTCTGTGATATAGCTGATATTTTGGACTTTAGCGATGCCTGCAGGTGTCTCAACGCAAGCATATTTTTCAATCCCAGAAAATTGTAAAACATCATTTTGCACATGATTTTCCCAATATACCTTTGCAAACGAGTGCAGTTTAGCAATGTAGACGGCTAAAAGAAAGGCCTTGTCGCCGGAGCACAAAATTTTACCGTTGAGAAGCTTTCGATGATCAGCTGTCCATTCTAAGGCTGCCTTCAGAATTGGTTCCGTTTGTCCTGCAGTAAGCCGAATGATGTCTCCTAAAAGAGTACCAAGTGTGTGGACAAAATCTGATAAAATAAAACCCGCTTCCAAGGAATCCCGTATTCCTTCGGGAATCTCATCAGGATCTAGATACTCGTCTTCATAAGACTCAATCACCTCAAACGCGACTAAGGTCTTCGCCACAAAGGCGGCCAATTCAAAAGGCATCTTCTCAAAACTCTGCTCCAGATCTTCTTTTCCCATTTCTGGCCAATTGGCCTTCAGTAATTGAACCAGCTGGGAAAGGGCCTGAACAAATTCGTCCATGCTTGCCATACAGGCTTCGGAATTCTCTGCTACTGCTTGAGTAGTATCGGCATTCGTAATGCCAAACAGTTCATAAAAATCTTTGACTGAAGAACGAGAATCTTTGCGTTTGGTTTTCTTTGTTGTTTTTTTAGATATTTTCTTAGCCATACTCTATTCTCTCCACATTGATCTCTTCTTGATCTCTTTAATTGTTACATATTCAATTCTATCCTCTTCTCATCTATTCTAGCGTGAATTTTCATTGAGAATAAAAACATGCGACGAAATTATGTTAATTCCAGTTGGTCTGCAGCAGGATGGCAGAAGATTGCCTGGGCTTTCCAATTGCCAAGCGTCTTGTGTGCGATTTCTTTGGCATTGGCATGGGGCAAGGCCAGGATATACTGCCGCAAAATGGTCAGGGCGTATTCTTCGGCTTCCGCAAAGCTGATCCCCTGTGTTTGACTTGCCAGTTTCTGGGGCGAAATCCCTAATTTGAAATGGCGTTCTTGCTCAAAGAAGCGATAGTAGTCTTCCAGATCCTTTTGGGCAGGCTTTGGTAGTTCCATCCGGATCTGGAACCTTCGCCAGGCTGCTTTGTCAAGCAAAGAATCGTGGTTGGTGGCGGCAATAGCGATGACATGGCTGGGCAGTTCATCAATCTGCATCAGCAAGGAGCTGACAATGCGCTTGATTTCACCAGTCTCATGGACATCGCCCCGCTCTTTACCCAGGGCTTCAAATTCATCAAAAAACAAGACACATTCCTGGCTTTTCGCATAGTCAAATAGCTGGGAAAGTCTTGTAGCCGTTTCGCCAAGATAGGAGCCGATAATGCTTTCATAGCGGACAATACGCAATGGCAGCTCTAAAGCATGAGCAATCGCCTCAGCCAGCGAAGTTTTGCCATTACCCGGGGACCGATCAAAAGCAGCTTGTTGCGGAGTTCCATTCCATAAGATTGGAGCAGCTCGAATTTTTGCTGCTCATGGACAAGATCCAGTCAGGCTTGTTGGACAGGATCCGGAAGCAGCAGCTGATCCAATGTTTTCCGGGGCGTTTTCTGTAAAAAAGATTGGAATCAAATGGCTGAGAATACCCTTCATGACTGAAACGGCCAGTACTTGGCAAAGACTTTCTCGGGGTACTTTCCAGCAGTGCGTCGATCTTGGCTGCTATTGCACTATGGTGCATCGCTTTTTCTTGCGCGCTGAGTGCTTTGGCGGCCATTGTAAATCTTGGCATGTCATTGGCCAATCCATAACGAATCAATTCACACAATAAATCTACTCTTGTCCTACCTGTTTCCCGCCTCTTCCTGCTTAGATGGATACCAGCTGTTCACATAAGTCCCTGCTTCTTTCAAGTATACAGGACAAGGAAGCACTTTCACGCTTGCCCTCAATTTTTAAACATATTCCACAATCTTTTCGTAATTATTCGCGCATTTTTAAAGCGAAACAAAGTGATCTTGAGCTTGTTACCCACCTGATCCAGCCTGTAAATCTTCGATTGCCGCCAGTATATTGTGCCTGTTCAAATCGTAAGACTAAAAGTAAGAGCACTCTCATAAAGTTTAGGTGATAAATGAATAAATTATTAACTAATTATTAAGAAAATATTGACCAAGTGGTTCTTGTGGAGTCTGTCGATCTCAAAGAAAGCTTAGAGCATCTCCAGCTCCA
>JADGIS010000216.1 GCA_015233825.1 Erysipelotrichaceae bacterium RD49 | reverse complement strand
ATAGCATTATACAGAAACACTCTACAAAAACCAGCCCAGAATTAGCCGCCTAGAAACGCGGAAATTGTGGGGAGGGGGGCCTATACGCAATTTTGTGTTAGACCTGGGAGTAATTTACAGAATAAAATAAGCATTTAAAAAGGCCGGCAAAACCGGCCTTAAAAACGAAAATCGATAAATATCAGCGCAAAGCGGCTCCAACTGCTGGAACAATCTGCTTTTTGCGGGAAACATATCCATTCTTTTCAAATTCAGGAATGGCTTCATCAAGAATGTGGGCATCCGATCCTGCCACAAGAAACTTCGATCCGGTACCGTCAATGTTAGTAAAAGCCATAATCCAAAGACTGATGCCAAGTTTGTCCGCCTGCGATTCCATATAGGCTTTGAAATCGTCGCGAATCTTGTCAATGTCCTTGTAGTCATAGATAAATACCTGGCTGATCGCCGTTTTAACGCCGGAGAGCACAAATTCTTTGCAATCCTGGTAGAGGATGTCTTTGAACTCTTTGTCCTTAATCGTGGCCGTATGCCGAAACAGATCCTCGGCCATTTCCTGAGCATTCAGACCATATTCCTGCTCAATGCGTTTGGCAGTGAAGATATCGGTCTGGGTACAGGTTGGCGATTTGAAATTCATGGTGTCACTGATCATCGCATACAAAACAAGTTTTGCGATTTTCGGATCCATCTGGATGCCATATTCCTGATACATCATAGCGATGATGGTATTGGAAGAGCCGACGATCATGTTGCGGAAAACAATCGGTTTATTCGTTTCGACATCGCCAATCCGGTGATGGTCAACGATCTCCAGGATTTCCCCTTGCTCGCGGTCATCAATGGACTGCTTGGATTCATTGTGGTCAACAAGAATGAATTTTTTGGGTTCAGCTTTGAGCAGATGGTATCTGGCAACCGATCCAATAATCTTATTGCCCTCCACCACTGGGTAGGAGGAATGGCGGGTGCGCAGCATCTTCTTTTCCACATCTTCGAGATACTCCGTCGGATGGAATTCAATCGCCTTTTCTTTTGGCGTCATGATAAATTCCACCGGAATCGCACGATAGATCATCTGAATGATCTTCATGATGTTGTAAGGCGTACTGATCAGGGTTACGCCCATGGATTTGGCCATTTCGAAGATGTAATCATTGGGAATGAAGTTTTCGGCGATGATAATGACAGCTGCCCCTTTAGCCATGGCTTTAATCATGTCATCTTCATGGTCATTTAGAACCATGATGGCTCCCATCAAATCCCGATCCATCATTTTCTTGTCCGAAATGCGGACATCGCCGCTTTTCGGGCGGTCACCTTTGTACAAGATTTTGCCATGCACTACATCACGAAGGTTTTCATCCGGTGTGTCTTTAAGCAAATTGCGGGTGATGTTGAGATCCTGCATTTGGACTTTAGAAATGTCAGCTAATGTGACCATCCCGGCTAAATCGCCGTTGTCATCAAGTACATAGATCGTCTTGGTGTTGTTGCCAAGCATCAGATCCCAGCCATAACGCAAAGTATCCTGACGGTTGATTAAAACCGCTTCATCGATTTCGATTTCTTCCAGTGAATTTTTTGCGGTCGTCAACCGCAGGGGTGCTGGCACCCCGACTTTATTGAGAATATATTTGGTTTCCGGATTGAGATGTCCTAATCTTGCCGGCACCACATTTTCTCCGAGTTTCTGTTTGAGAGCGGCCAGGGTGATCGCTCCGCACACAGAGTCTGTATCTGGTCGTTTATGACCAATCACATAAACAGGCTGATTCATGTTTTCCTCTTCTTATCTAACGTCAACTGATACAAATTGTATTTGACAAGAAAAGTATACCATGCCCCGGTTTTAGAGTTATTTCGATTCTGTATTCTCCTGCTGTGCACCAGTTGAGCTGTCTTCACCATTCACGGCATCTTTCAATCCTTTTTTCAAAGTAAATTTAACCGTCTTGCTTGCAGGAATGACAATCTGCTCCTTGGTCACTGGACTCATGCCCGGTCTTTCTCCTCTTGATTTCACAACGAATTTTCCAAAGCCTGTAATATCGACGATATTGTCTTCCACAAGATTTTTTGTGATCAAATCCAACACGGTATTGACATACAGACTCGATGTCTTAACTGGCAAAGAGAGCTCTTTTGCAAATTGAGAAATCAGGTCCTTCTTTGTTACTGTACTCATAATTAACTCCTCTTTGTTGTCTACTCCGCAGCAATCATCCACCCCACACAAACTTGATTTGTTGTCTAGACATACCCCAGGGTACAAGACAGCCAGAGTGTTCGAAATTTCAAAGAGCTGAGCCGCTGATTTACAATTTCGAAACAGGCTGTTTGCTTGCAGCAATTCAAAAGGCAGCGCAGCTTTGAATTGCCAAGGCACAGGTGTCCAGACATGGCTCTCTTTTTTGGCCATCCATCTTTCAGTCTGCAGGTTATTTTTGAGGTCTGAATCTGCGAGTTGACACGATGATATTATTTTAAACACCAGCTATTATTTTCAACAATAAACGACTGATTTTATTCTTCATTTTCTAGCTTCCGTTTCGAAAATGTATGAATTTTATGAGTTTTAACCATAGAGGGCATTATAAAAACCTACTTCAAGAATCGGTCTTTCTTCAGAAAGATCCGCCAGCTTTCTTGGCAAGAAGAAGCTCCTCAGAGGAATAAAATTACTTTACCTATCAAAAAATTTTCAAGCTATCTCTCGTTTATCATCAATCAGCAGTTGTTCAAGACAAATCGTGAAAAGCAAAAACCATATCCACATTTCACCATTACCTCTTTCAACAATAAACTCATTGCGGCTAAAAGAACATCAAAAGTTAGAAAAGACGCTCGGTCTGTTCAAAATCGGTCGATATATGAGTCGATATACGAATAGACAAGTGCAGATTGTTCAAAGAACGGAATTCCCTTTTGCATCACAATCAGCAACTTTCACGCAGATTCTTTTGCTGAGGGGACTGTCCACTTGTTTCCTTTTTTCCCTTTTTAATCGTTCAGCTCACTTTCTTTTGGTCTGCCCAGATAGAACCAGAAGGGTTGGCCCGATTAAAGCCAACGGAGCTAAAAACAGCCGGCCATAAGAATAAACCAAAACAATGAATCGGAGGTGTTTCAAAAATCAGGGTCTCTGAAAAAATTGGTGGGATTGGGTTGGTGGCTGAATTTGATATGTCAAAAAAGAAATATGGAAAACAAAAAAGATCTCCCGTAGGATGGAAGAGTCTTACCAGAGACGAACAATCCATAC
>JADGIS010000215.1 GCA_015233825.1 Erysipelotrichaceae bacterium RD49 | reverse complement strand
TGGTAATGACATTGTACAGGAATTAAAGACATTTGACATTCACCTGTCAGGTGAAAATCACAATGGTCGGAAGCACGTTTCATAAAGGTGTTTCCGACCATTTTTAGATTTATATGAATTGTTCAGGGAGAAACGAAAAATGGTAAATATAAAACTCACGACACCTAAAGGTGTTTCGAATTTATGAGAGTCCTCAACCATTAAAGTAGGACCCGGAAATGAAGTATATGTTCCTGGGTATGACTTTATAGAGGATAGCTTAAAATTTAATAATTATATCGATAAAATAAATATTAAATATTTTACCACACTTTACGAACCGGGAACGGGAGAACTGTTATTTAACAAGAAACGCCAAGGACAAAGCATTTTCTCGCCGAATGATTATGAATCTAAAGGCATGTGTTACGGAATGGCGAGATCAACCGCATCCATTTTGCATGGACTACCAGATGTTGATAAATTCTTCTCTTTAACCGGAAAACATGCAGAACAAATAAGTGACTTAAATAAATTGTGGATGTTTGAACATCAGAGTAAGGGTCTCCTGCACTTGAACGATTTAATTCGTTATAATCAAATATCTCAATATTCGAAAGATAATTGGTCGAGTGATAAATACATTCGCGACATTAAAGAAGTTTATAATGCTGTTAAAAAGTGCACCGACGAAGGGTTTGTTGGCGTTGGTATTGGAATATACTTAAATGGCGAAGGAGCTCATGCAGTTCTCGCTGTTGGATATTCTGATAATCAAATTCTAGTTGACGATCCCAACTCTCACGGTTCAACTAAACAACTACAGAGATTTACAATAAATAATGACGGATCGTGGAGTTACGATAATCCATGGTCATCAACCCCAATTAATAACAATACAGCAAAGTTGACATTTTCAACCAATTTTCTAAATGGTTATAAATTTATTAGCTCTGGTAAAACTTTAGAAATACGAGAAGGTCTGCTAGACAATGATGGAGAGTCTGCTAACTCCATTAATCTCATCAGCGGCGGCGACCGGCTAAATACCGATTCATCGTTACTCTCTGTTAAAACAAAACAGCCTTATCCCACTCCAGACAAATCTGTCAAGATTCCTCATGAAACATTTGAGGGTCAAATTGGAAATAGTGATTCTAATAACTTAGAAGATTTATATTGGATTGATGATCCTAACTCATTCCAACTCAATCATTTAGATGGAGAAGACAATGAAATTCAATTTGCAGCTGATGAAACAGTAGTCAAATTCCAAGGTAATGGAATTTATCAAGTATCAGGAACAATAAGCCAAGAAAAAACTGAGCTTATTATTTCTCCAGAAACTAATACTCTCACCATTACAGGGTTAAAAAAAGTCAATGAATTAGGTGAAACAACATCGATTGAAATTGAAGGTACCCCAAGCTCTCAGATTTCCATTTTGGAAACAAGCAAAGGAGTGGATGTACAAGGTTTTATCAAAGGAAAAACCGTTCTGTATCGAAATGATGAAATTGTCAGCGAAGAAAGTTTTAGCGATAAAGATGCTTCTTTCAGTGTGATCTTTGATAAAACAGGTAAGGATGAACATCTGCAATTAGAACAAATCGAAGATATTACCCAAACTCCTGATCAACCAACAATTCCCTCTAATCCAAATCCTGGTGGAAACTTTGACAGTAATTCCGGCTTCTCCACTACCACCAAACCATCCGTTAAAACTGCAGACATGCACCGCTTATACAACCCAAATTCTGGGGAGCATTTCTACACTAAAGAAGCAGGAGAAAAAGCACACCTAGTATCACTTGGATGGAAAGATGAGGGAATTGGCTGGACAGCACCTGTTGCGTCTAAAACGCCTGTATACCGCTTATATAATCCAAATGCCGGGGATCACCACTACACTCTGAATCCAGCCGAGAAAAACATGTTGGTATCAGTTGGGTGGAAAGATGAAGGCATTGGCTGGTACTCAGATGATGCCAAAAGGAAACCACTCTATCGCCAGTACAATCCAAATGCGAAAGTCGGAAGCCATAATTATACTTTACATAAAGCTGAAAACGACTATCTTGTTACTCTCGGTTGGAATGCTGAAGGTGTAGCCTGGTATGCAGTAAAGTAAAGCTACAGTATCACTAACAAAATCTAATATAGTATTTGCTGATCAAATCATTTCGGCTTTATCTATCGTTGAAATCAGGATATTTGAAGTGATAAAGTGCAAGGGAAAAACCGGTTTTTGCCGAAAAAGCTTGCACTTACAAAGGTGATGCCAACCACCTGTTATATGGTGAAAATATAAATTTTGTATTTATTTTTTAAAATTGAAATTTTTATATTGCTTTAGGTAAAGTGTTTGTTCGTTTGGCACTTTGGGATTACTATTGCGAAATTTACTCTTTTTAAGCGATCTGACGAGTTTTCGAATTGATCAGTAAATACTAAATAGACTGTATGTTAAAATATTGATGAATCAATTTTGAGTCCTGCTGGAAACGGTGGGACTTTTTCTTGTTGTGTGGAAATGGCCAGGCTGAAAGAGAGCGTCAAAGTACCGGTATGGTAGCCAATCTTCAGTTCTGTCATGATTTTCCTGAAATTATTAAACATTTCAGGAGGACAAAATCATGAAAAGAACAAAAGAAGATTGGCTTTTTCTTATCGAGGACCAGCAGCAGTCTGGAATGACTATGGCTGAATATTGCCGGATCAACTCAATTAGTATCAGTGGTTTCTATAATGCACGCTCTAGATTTGGATTCACCAAGCAGAATGACAATTGTCCAGAGGAACTGGGTAACGACTCTGGAACTGAAGCTGTTGTTGAAACTGCTAATGAAGACATTATCGACTGTCTGGACCATCAGGCTGTAACTCCGATTCAGAATCTGAAATCGAAGAATTCTTTGCAGAAAGTGAAGTTCTCAAAAGTCATTGTCGGAGATGATTTCAAATCGAAACCAAAGCCGGCTGCTGCACCTCCAGATGATCCGCTGGATTTTTACTGTAATGGGATCAGGCTTACTATGTCTGGCGGCATTTCGGATCGAAACCTGTTTCGGGTAATGGAGGCGTGTACTCGGTTATGATCAGCTTTGATACTATTCCTGATATTTATCTGGCTCAGGGAGTTACTGATTTGAGAAAAGGCATCGACCAGCTCGCTGCATTGGTCCAGTACCATTATGATCTTCCGCCATTTGCGGACGCACTCTATATTTTCTGCAACCGTACCCGTAACAAGCTGAAGATCCTGTACTGGGATGGGACTGGCTTCTGGCTGTTGTGCAAGAGGTT
>JADGIS010000214.1 GCA_015233825.1 Erysipelotrichaceae bacterium RD49 | reverse complement strand
TGAGGCTAAAAGACAATCTTTGGATAAGAATATAATCTCTAAAAGATAGGCGTAGCGGGAAGGTAATTAATAAATTGCCGATATTGATCGAAAGATACTATTTGCCGCCAAACCGAATGGCATTGCTATCAATCATCTGAAGAGAATGTAATTCCAATCTTTTATCAGCTTAGCTCTTAGACATCTTTTAGAATTTGTTGAAAAAAGAAAGAAATTTCGAATTCTATGTCCGGATTTTCGTCTTGAAAGCGGCTTAGAAAAAACCAACAGATCTTAGGGCATCTCTTCATGCCCGCAAGCCATTTCAATCTTTCAAGAGTGTTACACTTGAGATAAGAAAGGGGCTTTCATATGTCAAAAAAGCCAAGCAAACTTCAGTCACTTGATCTGAAGTGGATTCTGTATGATGTGGGCAACTCAGCCTTTGTGCTGTTAACTGCTTCCATCTTGCCGATTTATTTCAATTCACTGGCAACCGGACAGGGCTTATCCGAAACTGAGTATCTGACCTGGTGGTCGTATGGAACCAGTATTGCAACCGTCGTGGTTGCGATTGCCGGTCCTCTAATGGGAACGTTTGCGGACTTCCCCAACAAGAAGAAAAAGATCTTCCTGCTTAATGCCCTTGGAGGTGCATTCCTCTTGTTCTGTTTCTGGATGCCCGCCCATTGGGCGGCATTCCTGGTGCTATTTGTGATGACCAAAATCCTCTATTCGATCTCACTGGTCATTTACGATTCGATGCTGGTCGATATCTGCCCGGAAGATAAGATGGATGAAGTATCGTCCAAAGGCTATGCCTGGGGGTATTTGGGAAGCTGCGTTCCTTTCATCATTTCCCTGGGCTTGATTTTAGGCCAAGGAAACCTGGGCTTGAGTTTTCATGTCGTCATGATTCTTGTCTTCTCTTTAAATGCAGGCTGGTGGGCGCTCTTTACCCTGCCGCTTGCGAAGAGCTATAAGCAAAGACATGCGACGCCTCCGCAAGGCGGGGCTGTGAAAGCAACCTTCCACCGCTTAGCCGAAACCTTCAAAGATATCCGCAACCAGAAGAAAGTCTTCTTATTCATGCTGGCATTCTTCTTCTATATTGACGGGGTTTACACCATTATCGATCTGGCCACCGCGTATGGAACATCGCTTGGTCTGGATCAGACTGGCCTTTTGATGGCCTTGCTGCTCACGCAGATTGTTGCTTTCCCATCGGCAATCCTGTTTGGCTATCTGGCCAACTCCAAACCGGTTGGACAACTCATTAAGATTGGTATCTTCGCCTACCTTTGCATCGCGATCTTTGCCTTGTTTATGTATACCATCTGGCAGTTCTGGGTTCTGGCTGTTGCTGTTGGCTTGTTTCAAGGCGGCCTGCAGGCATTGTCCCGCTCCTACTTTGCAAGAATTATTCCTAAAGACCAGGCAGGAGAATACTTTGGCCTGTACGATATTGCCGGAAAAGGTGCCAGCTTTTTAGGGACTACGATTGTCGGGATGGTCACCCAGATGACTGGCCAGCAGAATATCGCTGTCGGAACCTTGGCAATCTTGTTTATCATCGGTATTCTGATCTTCAATAAAGCTGATAAACTTCCCGATCCAGTCTACTCAAAGGAGTAATCCGCTGCCTTTCTTTCTATTGGAATCCGAACTGGCGTGTCTTTGACAAGCCAGTTTTTTAATACTTTGCCTTCCCTGCCATGAAAAAATGACGCCCGTGCCGAGCGCCATTTTTTCAAATAGGAGGAGGAAATTAGGTTAACTGGTCATGAAGCAATCACAAGCAAATCTGCTTATGATTGTATTTATCATTATAAAGATATTTTTAGTATCCAGCCAGAGTCTTTGGCTGGTTCATTGCTGGAATCAAGCTAAAATATAGATACAACTAGAGATTGGTTATTCAGCAACTAAAACCATTTCTTCAACGGAGAGCTCAGCTCCATCAATTGCAAATGGATTGAAGGCATTGGCGATATAGGAAGCCAGGCCAAGGCAGAACAGGGCGGTCATGAAGCGTTTTTTCTGAGCTTTTGTCATCGTGCGAGGTTCCTTTCCTGGAAAATAAGACTGTGTATCACAGTTAGAGGCGGGATCTTATTCTGATCTTTTCAAAAGAAAGGTCTTTTTCGTGGTCTGCCTGGATCTTTAAAGTTGAAGAAATCAGAAGTTTTTTAAGATTTGTTCCTTAAGCTAATCTTAATTGTCCTCTAAAGGACGATCAAAATATGTGCTTAAAAAATTCTGTATACTCACGCCTTTCAAGTATTTTTTGGCCCATCAGCCTTCTAAATTCAAGCTATTTTGACAGGCTTCACATCAAACAAAAAGAAAGCGTCCTCATAAAACGCTTTCTTTATACATTATGATTGCATTAACATTCCTAACTAAAATGGAGTTTCCACATTATTTGAAAACTTTCTCAAATCTTGGCACCTCTCTTTTCAAAGACCTGCTTTTTAGCCTTCGTCCAAGCTTGGCGGCTTGCCTTGTCGAACAGAAACGGCATAAATCCTTCTTGTTCATACAACACAATTGCTGGCCAAGAAGAAGCCTGAGTCGAAAGAAAGAGCGGTTGTTTTTTAAACTCTTTTCCAAACTCATAACTGGCTTTTTGAACAATCACCCTGGCCAGTCCTCTTTTTTGATGCCTTGGCGTGGTGAATACCCAATGCAGCCGCATCCCCTTTTCAACTCCGGGATAAAACCAGATTCCGGCTGCGCAGGCCAGTTCCTTGTTTTCGTCGACAATCAAATACAGATGTTCCAATAAGAACTTTTCATCAACATCAGTCATCCGCTTCCACTGGGACTCGGCCTCTTCCATTGTTTTTATAAAATCCAACTCCACGAGTGCCTGTTTCCATTGGAAAACCAAATCTTCGCTTGGCTTTGCATACCAATATCCGCCCGGCAGCTTTGGTTCGATGCCAGGCATAGGTGGTTGCTTAATCATGAAAAGATGCTCATCGCTTAAAGTATGATCAAGTTTGGTCACTTGATCTTGGTTATCCTGGTCCGTTAATTCCCTTTTTTCCATTCCTTCTTCCCTCTTCCTTATTATTGGTTTCCTTGGTTTATATCTTGGACCAGAGTACAGCGTACAGCAATGATAAAAAGCCCAAGCATGAGGCTTGGACTTAGAATTCGTTGTCTTTCACAAAATGACCGCGTATGGATTGACTGAGCAGCAGATGAAGCACAATTAGGAACGTCAGGAAAAAGACCCCCAGCTATCTTCAGTCACACAATTCCCATGATTACATCTATGAGAATTGATACTGATTCTACTATGAGCCTTCAGTGAATGTCCTCTATTCTTTGGAACTATA
>JADGIS010000213.1 GCA_015233825.1 Erysipelotrichaceae bacterium RD49 | reverse complement strand
CAGCACTATGAAAACCAAACGAAAGATCTGGTTTCTAAAACAGCCGTGCGGATTATGAAATACCTCAAGAAAAATGAGATTGATATGCTGATTGTTGGACACAACAAGGGACAGAAGCAGAACATCAGCATTGGAGCCAAAAACAACCAGAAATTCTGTACAATGCCAATCAACCTGTTGCGCCAGCAGCTTGAATACCGATGCAAAAAAGAAGGAATTCTGTATCTGGAAACAGAAGAAAGCTACACCTCCAAAGCTTCGTTTTTGGATGAGGATGATCTGCCTGTATATGGAGAGGAGTCCGAATATGGATTCAGCAAAAGAAGAACAACCAGAGGACAGTACAAATGCAAAAATGGAATGGGAATCAATGCTGACTTGAATGGTGCAGCGAATATCGGACGCAAGCTGTTTCCTGAGCTGTTTACTCCGGAGATGGTGAACTTTGAAGCTGATGTATGGCGAATCCAATCCTCATCCGCATCAAAGCAGGCGATTCAAAACAAAATGTCTGACTAAGGCAAAAAAGGCCAGCTTGCCAGAGGCAAAACTGGTTAGTTCAATCAGACATCAGCCCTTTCGGGTATGAGCCGGTGAACAGGCTCTGGACTACTGAGACGTGATGGCATTTTTGAACAGGAAATGTCCGTTTTGAACTTCGGCTCCTGAAGCCCCATCCAAATGGACCATTTTAAAGGTTCTTTTGAGGACAGATGCTGATGCATTTGTCCGTTTGGGCGGGGAGGTTCACGGCTAATTATTGGGCAGCTATTCCTCTTTTTAGGATATTTTCGTTCGATTTTCGCATAATATGGGACAGAATCCTTGAAAGAAAGTCCGGTTGATTCAAATTGGGATATAATCAGCTCGAAATCAAAAAACAGGGGAGCTTGTAAACAGGCTGAGAGGAAGGTGTGACCTTCGACCCATTGACCTGATGCGGATAATGCCGACGTAGGAAAGATAGAAAACCTCGAAGTACAGAAGACGCATCCAAGCCTCTTCTGTTTTTTTGTTTCATCCACATGGTGGCGGATTGAGGGCGAGCCCCCTGGATCTGTAGTTGTACGCGAGGGAGGCCGTGTTCCGGTTTGAGAAAAGACCAGCAAGTCTTGACCGAAATCAAAGCAAAGGAGAAAAGAAAAAATGAAACAGACAAACGTCAGAAAACTCTCTCAAGCCGCCCTGCTTTGTGCACTTGCGGTGGTCGGCAGTACCTTCTCAGTGCCCGTTTTTGGCAGCCGCTGCGCTCCGCTCCAGCATCTGGTCAATATTTTGGCCAGCGTTCTGTTAGGACCTGGCTATTCGGTCGGGATTGCCTTTTGCGCCAGCCTGATTCGCAATCTTTGCGGGCTCGGATCGCTGATGGCCTTTCCCGGCAGCATGTTTGGGGCTTTGGTTTCAGGACTTCTCTATGCGAAATTCAAAACTCTCTCCAGTGCATTAGTTGGTGAAGTCTTTGGAACGAGCATTTTAGGCGGCCTATGCGCCTATCCCGTAGCGGTTTTCTTGATGGGTCAGAATGCAGGATCCATTGCGTTCTATGCCTATGTGATTCCGTTTTTGATCTCGACTGCTGGCGGGGCGATCTTAGCGGGCGTGATTTTGCTTGCGCTTCAAAAAGCAGGTGTATTGGCCAAAGCCAAAGCTAGCTTGCAGGCTTAAAAGCCTGATCAATTCAAAAAGAAGGGGAAAGACAAGGATGGAGTGCAAGGAAAGAAAAGACAGCCCGGTAGGCAAGCAGATGAATACAGCAGGTAGAGAGGAAAAAGCAATCTATTTTGATGCCAAGAAATTTGAAACTTTGGTGGATGTTTTGCTGATAAGACTAAATCAGCAGCATCCGCTTATTCATACGATGGTCAGTGCTGTGAGCGCAAATTTTTGCGCGAATGTTTTGCTGGCGATCGATGCCAAGCCCGTCATGGCAGAAGCGATCGAAGATGCAGCCCAGATCAGTGCAAAAAGCGATGCCTTGGTATTGAATTTAGGACAGCTGTCCCAAACCAAGTTAGAAGCCATGCTGAAAGCCGGTCGTGCCCAGCGTACAAAAAAGAACCCAGCTGACCAAACCCATTCAGCTCATCAAGCCGGTCTGATCGTTCTTGATCCCTGCGGTTGTGCAGCCTCGGCCTTTCGACGCCAGAGTGCGCTCCAATTGATCGATGTTCTCCATCCGGATCTGATTCGTGGCAATGCATCGGAACTGCTCGCACTGCTGGATTCTTCTTTCCAGGGGCGCGGGAGCGATGATCTGCCTGCCCAAGAGATCTTCAATTCGCAAACAGAAAATTACAAATTGGTTGAGCGGCTGCAGCAGCTGGCCATCAAAACACAGGCCGTAATTGTTTGCAGCGGAAAAGTCGATTGGATTTGTGATGGGACCAGGGCCATGGCGGTATTCAACGGCACCCCGCTGTTAGCCAGAGTGACGGCTACCGGGTGCGCCTTTGGAACGATTCTTGCTGCGATGGCGGCTTGTCTGTCCAACCATCACTTTGAAGCGGCAGCCTGGGCAGCCATTACGATGGGCCAGGCCGGCCAGAAAGCGCAAAGCCGTCTTCAAGAAGGCCAAGGAACAGGGATGTTTGCGGTTTATCTGCTCGATGGATTGAGCACACTCGATGGGGAAGGGTTAAGGAAAGGAGCTGACTATGAATTTTTCCAAACAGACATTGAGACTCTATGCCTTAACGGATCGAAGCTGTCATCCAGAGTTAAGTCTGAATGAACAAGTCCGGCAGGCAATTGAAGGAGGAGCGACCTGTATCCAGCTTCGCGAGAAACATGCAGATTTCGAAACGTTTTTACAGGAAGCCAAAGACCTGGCAAAACTTTGCCATGCCCATGATGTGCCGTTAATCATCAATGATCATCTCGAGATTGCTTTACAAGCCGGAGCAGATGGCGTTCATCTCGGTCAGGATGATCTGGATCTTGCCAGTGCAAAAGCGAAAGCAGGATCTTTATGGATCGGGATTTCGGCCCATTCGGTAGAAGAAGCCATTGCTGCCCAAAACGGCGGAGCGGATTATCTGGGGAGCGGGGCGCTGTTTACGACTTCTTCTAAACCGGATGTCCATACGCTGCCTATTGAAACCTTCCGCCAGATCTGCCAGGCCGTGGACATACCCGTCGTTGGCATTGGCGGGATTACTTTGGAAAATGTAGACCAGCTAGCCAAAACAGGAATGGCTGGGCCAGCTATTATTCAGGGGATTTTTGGCCAGCCCAACATTACCAAAGCCTGTCAGAAGCTGGTTAAAAAACTGGATCAGCTCGATCTGGAAGCTGATCCAGATTCCAGCTATGGAATAGTCACTAAATAACTTGATTATTTATTGGGATAAATAACATAGTTCCATTGCCCTAATTCGTCACACTCGGACATGTTAATTGTCTCGATTTGCTCATCTGTCAATTTGATTTGCACAGGGT
>JADGIS010000212.1 GCA_015233825.1 Erysipelotrichaceae bacterium RD49 | reverse complement strand
AAGATTCAGATTTTTTAGATCTAGTAGGTAAACGCCCTGCAGTGGGTGTAAAGCAAGTCGGATCCTCTATGGAGAAGATGCATCTTTGAAGGAATGTCGTAATTGTCCGATATTTTCCAACTGTTCAAACCTGTTTTGATCCGATAAGGGCTTGGATACTCTGTTGTTTATTCTTATTATTCTTACGCTATGTCTTGCATCCACGTAAGGCATAACCCCGTTTCGTTAGAAAAATCCATGGCTGGCTGGCCATGGATTTTTTAAACTGGTTGATGTAAGGAGAACTTATTGATTATGCCTATTCTTGAAGTCTGCAATTTACAGAAAATATACAAATCACGCTTTTCCAACGTGCAGGTCGAAGCCTTGCACGATGTATCCTTTTCGGTTGAACCAGGCGAATTTGTCGCCATCATGGGTGAAAGCGGATCAGGTAAATCGACTTTGCTCAATCTGCTGGCGGCTTTGGATAAGCCTACCGATGGCAAGATCTATATCAATGGCCAGGATTCGGCTAAGATTCCAGCCAAAGCGATCAGCGATTTTCGCCGCAACCATCTTGGCTTTGTCTTCCAGGACTATTCCCTGCTTGATACCTTCAATCTATCGGACAATATCCTGCTGCCTCTGGTACTCAACAAGATGCGCTATCCCGATATGAAAAAACGACTGGACCCTTTAGCCAGGCAGCTAGGGCTCAGTCCGTTGTTAAAAAAATATCCATATGAAGTTTCCGGCGGCCAGAAACAGCGTGCTGCCGTTGCCCGCTCCTTAATTACCAATCCTGAATTGTTGTTGGCCGATGAACCAACTGGAGCTTTGGATTCCCGCAGCTCGCAAGAACTTTTGGAGCTGTTCGAACGACTGAACAAACAAGGCCAGACCATCGTCATGGTGACCCACTCGATCAGTGCCGCCAGCTATGCCAGCCGCGTCTTGTTTATTGCGGATGGCCAGATTTTCCACCAGCTGTACCGCAAGGATGAAAGCCGGGAACATTTCTATGAACAGATCTCGCGGACACTGACCTTAATGGCCAACCAGGAGCGGATGTAATGCAGCACGCGATTTATTTGAAACTGGCTTTACAGTCACTCAAAAAGAACTACCGGATCTCTGTTCCCTTTATCGGCGGTTCAATCATCATGACCGCCATGCTGTACGCGATCATCTCTTTGACCTACAATCCCGGACTAGGGGAATCGTTTGGCGGCAGTTATATCCAGATGATGATGGACTTCGGTTATCGAATCGTATTGATCTTTGTATTGATCTTCATGTTCTATCTCAACAGTGTCTGGCTCAAAAACCGCAACCAGGAAAACGGCCTGCTTTCCGTTCTGGGATTAAATAAATCCCACCTCATACGGATTCAGTTTTACCAGCTTGCGACCATCCTGATCGCCTCCCTGATGATTGGCTTTCCGCTTGGCATCTGTTTAGATAAGCTGATTTACCTGTTTGTTTTAAAAGTGGCCAATCTTTCGCCCCAATATGGATTCTATCTTTCCGGCCAGGGTGCTTCTATCACCGCAACCTGGATGAGCCTTTGCTTTGGAGCCTTATTGATCTGGTCTACCTACAGCATTGTCCGCTCCAATCCGCTTGAAAAGCTCCAGCATGCCAAAGCCGGTGAGCAAGCCATTAAAAACCGCTGGGTTTTCGCTTTGGCCGGACTGATCTGCCTTGGTATTGGCTATGGAATGGCTGTCACGATTACTGATCCGCTCTCGGCTTTACTGTATTTCTTTGTTGCAGTTTTCTTTGTCGTGATCGGAACCTACCTGCTCTTTGGCTATGGAACCACTGCGTTAGTGAGCTTGCTTCAAAAAAACAAGCGTTTCTACTACTCACCTGCCCACTTCATCTCCATCGCCACTTTAAAGTACCGTCTCAAACAAAACGCCGCAGCTTTAGCGAATATTGCGATCTTGTCGACGATGATTCTGGTCACTTTATCTACAACTTTATCGTTGGTATTAACCATCCAGGAATCGACCAAGATCATGTATCCCATGCAGTATACGCTCAATGCCTTTTTAGCAGATTCATGGGCCGAGCCTGCGCCTGAACCAGTTGCAGAGCAGACAGTGATCGATGAAGTCAATGCCGCCATCAATGCTTCCGGACTGCAGATGACCGATTCAATGGCTTATGCCTTGGAACGCCAGGTTTATAACACGGCAGACGGCCAGCAGCTGCCGATCTACTTGGTCGAACTCGACGATGTCAACCGGATCTGCAACACCAATCTTCAAGCTGGTCCAAACCAGATGATTCTCTTAAGCGGGGACATCAAAGACCAAGAGAATCCCGGTCGGCTGACACTCGAAGATGGCCAGACCACCTTGGAAATTGTGGATACCCTGGATGATGTTCCCGAAAATCTTCAAAGCCTGACTAAATATGGCAGCTATGGAGCGATTGTCGCGGCCACCCATCTGGATCAGCTGCCGCCTGCCCGCAAGACCTTAACGATGATGTTTGATACAAACAGTCCTGAAAATCATCACGACCAAATCTATGAAGCTTTAATGAGCAATGGCTCCAATACCCACATCACCGACTTTTCCAATGCCGAAGTGACCACCCAGGAAGTCTTTGGTATGTATTCCGGCATGTTATTTATTGGCGTCTACTTGTCGCTTCTGTTTATCTTGACGGTTATTCTGATCCTTTACTACAAACAGATCTCGGAAGGATTAGACGACAAAGACCGCTTTGCGATCATGAAAAAAGTCGGTCTTGAACCTTCACAGGTCAAAAAAGTCATCAACGATCAGGTGCTTTTGATGTTCTTTATGCCCCTTGGCATCTCTCTGGTTCACATCCTGTTTGCTTTCCCGATGCTGACCCGGATTTTACAGGGGATGAACATGTCAGATGCCAAGCTGTTCTTAACCGTAATGCTTACCTGCTTTGCCGTCTTTGCCTTGATCTACTTAGTGATCTACCGCATGACCTCAAGAACCTACTACAAGCTGGTCTGCTTCGATGAGTGATTCTTATCATTCATTATTTTTATAAAAGAATCCTATCTTTGTTTAGCTTTATTCCATTTTAATGCGTCCTATTCTAAGATAGGACGTTTTTATTTTAAATAGAAAGTACAAATTCTATAAATGAATGGAATTTAAGTACAAAAATTGTAATAGAATATATTATATAATAGACAAAGAAGGCTGAAAAAAGTGAATTCATGAGCCAAGCTGTGAACTACTCGGTCATTGAATGGCCGAGCATCTAAAGAAAAGCAGAAACTCGTACCGTGAAAACCGCTATAACCGCTATATTGGAAAGACAAACCGTTTAATCCGATATGGAAATCAACAGTATTGTTCTCCTCTATACAGTCCGTACAGAGACATGCCCTGTTAAGACAGTGGTAGTTCATATGGCTGTACATAAGTACAGCTTCGTCTTTTAAGATCCGGCTTGATTAAGCTGGATTTTTTGTTGTCCACTCTTGGGATCTCTTTTTGCCA
>JADGIS010000211.1 GCA_015233825.1 Erysipelotrichaceae bacterium RD49 | reverse complement strand
GTGAATTGATTATTGAGTATTAAGTGTTTGTTCAAGAATCGACGTGTTAATTTCGAATATTGAATTGTCTGTAATCAGAGTTTTCAAAGAGCCATCTGTTTGTGAAGTGAACTATATCACTCACAAGACTTGTTTATCTTATCACCAGCAGAACCCGATGTCAACAACTTTTGTGAAATATTTTGATTCATTTCACAAACGATTATTTCACCGATATCTAAAGATGATTGGCGTGAAGCACTCGGCCTTGGCGGCCGTTCTCTCAACGCTCATATACTATAACACCGGACCAAATCCGGGTCAAGCACTTTTGTGAAAATGTTTTTATAATTCACAAACTGCTAATTTGACCATTTTTCGACTTTCTTCATTATCGAAGTCTAGCAAAATTGGCTTGCTGTTACAAAAACGACTTTGTCATACTAGCTGATTTCAGCATAACTTGTCAAATTCTATTCTTCACTCCTTTCCACATTTTCCAGATTTTCTTAAGTATTGGATTACTTCTGTGCCTTTTCAGCGAAGTTCAAAATGCCTGTTTTCTTCTACATACCTATTCCACATAGCATGGCAGTTTCAAAAGAAAACACCTGCAAACACAGATGTTTTTAAAGTAAATAAATAAAGGCAGAGTTTCTCTGTTTAAGAACTTATACGTGTTTCTTTCCGACTGCCCAAGCTTGAGCGACTTCCCCACCGACTTTGTGGTAGGTGTTTTTCATAGAGTTGAATGTGATCAATTCGAGGCGTTCCAGATCTGGCTTGCCGGATTCATCCAGAAATTCTTCATCGCAAGTGATTGTAATAATATCACCGACCAAATTGCCATTTTCAGTTTCACCGCTCAGGCGGCATTCCAACGTTAATGGCAGTTGTTCAAAAGTTGGAGCATTGACTTCGGTCGATTTGGTTACTGTCTAGCCGGTATTTTCAATTTTGTTTGCAACTTTATTTCCAGATACAATACCGACATAATCACAGGCTGCAACTTCTTTCTTTGTTCCAAAGCTAACGGTAAATTCTTTATTGAGCTTGATATTTTTATACGTTTTATGGCCTTTGGACAGGCAAAGAATGATCTGGGTTGCATCGTACTGGCCGGTCCAGGCAGCATTCATCGCATCGGGAGTTCCATTTTCATCGCAGGTTCCAATAATCGAGACTGGAAGCGGAAGCGCCCAAGCGGCAGGGGGGGAATGATTTTCTTGGCATGATTTCCTCCTTAATTTATGAATCCAAGATATGAAGTCTCAACCTTGTGTTTTTAACAAAAGTCTTGATTCATTATGCATAGTACATGATTTTCTTTTTATCAGTGATTACCAAATAGTTTTTTTAAGTAGATAACAACAGCTTCGTACGCTATTTACGCCGATTGTCCACTTTTAGTTATTCATTGAAACTTCAAAAATGCTGTAATAGTTCTATTCTAATCGGTTTCCAATTGAAAAAGAGATTTAATACGTTTTTTAGTCTGCTTTGCGAATTGGATGACGAATCACTGTTTTCAACTTTTCAGGAGCGGTTCTTCTAGGATCTGACAAATATATTTCGTGGTGATGACGATTTTCATTAAAATCCTGCATATATCCTTGCTGGCGGATGTAATCGTCTAAAACTTGAATGGTTGCGGGCTCATCGTCATATGATCCCACATGGAGAACCTGAGCACAAAGACCTTCTTTAAAATCCAGAAGCTGAACCTTCGAACAGTCGATTTTCTTTTTAGCTAGTGCCTGGCTTTTCGCCCAGTCTAATTCCTGTTCATTTACAAAATAAGGAACGCGGATCATCGAGATCCATTGAAAATTATCCTTGTTTTGGAAATCGATTTCTCCTTTATCTTTCTGCCACCAAAAGCCTTCTAATGGTGGTACAACAAAATCAAAGTATCCATCCATGCAATGATCGCCCATCTTGCTCATCTTAATGGTATATGCCATGGTATAGAGCTGGCTTAAAGCCTTTTGATATTCGCCATTGGATTTGTTGGGATCGCCTTGCCCGCTGACTATGATAAATTTCATAGCTGGAATCTCGATGATCTCCGGCTTTCTTTTCGGCAAGTAATACTTCTTTTCTTCTTTTTTAAAATCGTAAGCCATTTTTGTTAATCTTTCTTGTCTCCTCGCTACTTTTCTCAATATAACCTGATGCTTACTTTTTGGTTCAGCTAATTTTTGAATCAATCAGCGCTTGATGTCATAGTTCATATTCATCAAATTTAGGATTGACTCCACATCATCCGTAATATTGGCATCTCCGTGAATCGTATGTTTGATTGCCGAGCTTGCCACCGCAAAATTGATCATATCCATTGACGCGTAGTCGTGCATCATGGCATAGATTAAACCACTGGCAAAAGCATCACCACCGCCAACTCGGTCAAGAATATTAAAAGTAAATAATCTACTTTCGTAAGTTTCCCCCTCATACCACATATAGGCTTTCAGTGAATTTTCACTGCCTGACAGTGTATAGCGCACATGGCGGGCGATGCATTTGAGATTGGGATAGCGTTCTATAAATTTACGGAAAATTTTATCCTGTTCTTTAAAGTTTGGCTGGAACGGAATATCGTCTTTCCAGTCTCCTTTCGAATGGTCTTCTTCATCTTTCCATAAATGATAAGGTTCGATGCCAAACAAGACATCGACATAAGGCAGACATTTGGTGCAGTAATCACGGGCTTCTTTCCAGCTCCAGAGTTTGGATCGGAAGTTACCATCAAAGCTGACGGTGATCCCCTTCTCTTTGGCTTTTTTCAATGCTTCTAAAATAAAGTCTTGAAGACTTGGAGATAGAGCTGGGGTAATCCCAGATAAATGCAGCCAGTCATATCCGTCTAACAGGGCGTCTAAATCAACTTGCGAAAAATCGTATTCTGTGATGGCGCTGTGCTTGCGATCATAAGTCACTTTACTTGGCCGGATTCCATATCCGGTTTCCAGATAGTAGGTTCCCAAACGATGGCTTGGTGTCTGTTCAGGGGTGGTTAAGATCATCGGCGTACAGTGAACATCGTTAGATCTGAGCATGCGGACTGCACTTTTGCCAAGTGAATTATTGGGAACAACACTAAAGAAGGTACTGTCAACACCCAGATTTGCTAAAGCCAATGCAATATTGGCTTCTGCCCCGCCATAGCTGGCTTCAAAAGTATTGGCTACTCTGATCTTTTCATAATTGGGTGGCGTAAGACGCAGCATGATTTCTCCAATGGTAATAAATTTTGGAGAGTTTTGATGTACAAGAAGCGGATTATAATTTTCCATGATTTTCTCCTGATAACTCAATGAAACAGGTCATTTTTTGATTGGTTATAAATGTGTTTTTTGACCATCTCAGTGATTTCGTCTTCAAATTATTTCGAGAATTTGTTGTAAAAACGGGTCTCTGAAAAAATTGGTGGGATTGGGTTGGTGGCTGAATTTGATATGTCAAAAAAGAAATATGGAAAACAAAAAAGATCTCCCGTAGGATGGAAGAGTCTTACCAGAGACGAACAATCCATAC
>JADGIS010000210.1 GCA_015233825.1 Erysipelotrichaceae bacterium RD49 | reverse complement strand
CAAATCAGTAACTCCCTGAGCCAGATAGATTTCAGGAATAGTATCAAAGCTGATCATAACCGAGTACACGCCTCCATTACCCGAAACAGGTTTCGATCCGAAATGCCGCCAGGCATAGTGAGCCTGATCCCATTACAGTAAAAATCCAGCGGATCATCTGGAGGTGCAGCAGCCGGCTTTGGTTTCGATTTGAAATCATCTCCGACAATGACTTTTGAGAACTTCACTTTCTGCGGAAAATTCTTCGATTTCAGATTCTGGATCGGAGTTACAGCCTGATGGTCCAGACAGTCGATAATGTCTTCATTAGCAGTTTCAACAACAGCTTCAGTTCCAGAGTCGTTACCCAGTTCCTCTGGACAATTGTCATTCTGCTTGGTGAATCCAAATCTAGAGCGTGCATTATAGAAACCACTGATACTAATTGAGTTGATCCGGCAATATTCAGCCATAGTCAGTCCGGACTGCTGCTGGTCCTCAATAAGAAAAAGCCAATCATCTTTTATTCTTTTCATGATTTTGTCCTCCTGAAATGTTTAATAATTTCAGGAAAATCATGACAGAACTGAAGATTGGCTCCCATACCAGTACTTTGACGCTCTCAATTGAGTTGATCCGGCAATATTCAGCCATAGTCATTCCAGACTGCTGCTGGTCCTCAATAAGAAAAAGCCAATCATCTTTTGTTCTTTTCATGATTTTGTCCTCCTGAAATGTTTAATAATTTCAGGAAAATCATGACAGAACTGAAGATTGGCTACCATACCGGTACTTTGACGCTCTCATTTGGGACAAAATACCCAAAAAATAAAACACCCTATTCCAAGATGATTGGAGTGGGGCGTTAAAAATAAACTCTTTTCAATACTCAGGGGAATAGCTTTCACTCAAGGGAACGGCTTTCGCTAAAAAGTTGTTACCAGGGCAGAAGATGAACTGGCCGGCAGATTTTTCCCCAGCAAATCGATTCGTCTTTGGTTAAGTCAACCGGCTTATTACGAATCCGGCTGTCTCCTGAACAGGCGTTGATCACACATTCGTTAGAACCGCATAAAGAGCATGAGGCTCCGCTTGAAGATCCAAAAACGTCCTGGTTCAGGATAGGTTGTTGAATAAATTCCATACTATATAATCTTTTCGAAAACCGGCTTTTCTGTTCAGGCTTTCGGATGAGTCCTTTCTATCTGATCGATCTGATGTGCCATTGCCGAAGACAAGCTTTCTTTGGCTTGGACTTTTCCATTTCCTTCACCAATAATAATCGTTTCATCCGCGATCTCTTCGATTCGAGGGTCGTGGGAAGCAATAATGATGATGTGCTCTTTTTTAAGCTCTAAGAGACACTCAATCAGCGTATTTTTTGCTTTTTGGTCTAGGTGATTGGTCGGTTCATCTAAAAGAAGAACAGGCCGATTGGTCGCAAGAGTTCTCATGATCGATATTTTTTGAAGCTGGCCAATTGAGTATTCTTCCTTTTTGTGCTTGGATTTCTTGTCCCCCAGCTCATCAATCCAGCTGCCTAATTTTACCGGAACCGTTTCAAGCGAAGTACAAAGATTGTCCACGGCATTGAGCTGATCAATATAAATCGGTTCTTGCGGCAAATAGGAAACAGCCTGCTCTCTAAAACTGATCATTTCGGGCAAAGACAGCGGCCTTTGATTCACTTTTCGCTTTCCCTGGACATAGCAGTTGGCAAGAAGTTTTAGAAATGTACTTTTTCCGGAACCATTTGTTCCGTACAGGCAGAATATTTTACCCGCATCAAAGACTTTTTCAATTGACTGAAGAACCAGCTTCTCTCCATATGAAAAATGATCCACCGCAATCCCATAAGACTCAATTTTAACCCTGTTTGCTTTGTCATCCTTAATTTCTTCGGGTTTATTGAGCAGAGTATTGAGGCGCTGCCAGACTGAGATTTGCGCCTGCCATCCATCTGCCAGACCTAAAAAGGATTCAAGAGAATTCAAAAACATCTGCAAATAAGAGATGGAAGCCACAAAATAACCAAGATCCAGCTCATGGTGAATCACTTTTAAGCCGCCAAACATCAGCAGCAGCATTTGAGGAAGATAAAACAGAAGCTCCTTAGCAATCCCCAGACTATTGGTCAGCTTTGTCTGACGAACGGCTGATTTCTCGATTTGGTCAAAACTATTCTGAATGTTGTTTCGAAAACAAGGCAAGTCATTGAATTTTTGAAGCTGCCAATGCTGGAGCCATTGAAAAAAGGCAGAAAAGTAATCCGTCTGCGCCTGAATATATTGTCTGGATCGGGATACAATCTTAGGCGAGGTCTGCCTAAGCAACAGGCTGTACAAAATGACACTTACAAAAGCCATGAGCAAAAGGGCGGTGTTGATCCGCATTAAAAATACGCCGCAGATCAATCCGCTCAAAATCCAGCTGGGCAGCGAAACCAATCCGTTTAAAGCAAACAGAATCAGCGAATTCACATCCTGGTTAATCTGCTGATTGACTTTGACCAAGTCCATGGACTCCAGCTCAATAGCAGGAAGGCAAAGTACATGCTGGCACACTCTTCCAATCAAATCTGTAGAAAGAGAAAGCTGAACCTTGATATTGAAAAGCACCTGCCTTCTTCCGATCCACATTCGCACTGCAATCAATACAAAACTCAAAGCCACCAGCGTGATTAAAAGGCGCGTTTCACATTCCTGCCCAATTTCGTCAATCAGCCTGGCAGACAACCATGTTGTAAGCAACGCCAATAGAGTCTGCGTTATTGCAAGCAGCTGCAGATAAAAGATGCCAAAAGACTCCTTTTTAACATTTCGATATAAAAAGTGAAACATTACTCAAGTCATTCGCAATCTAAATTTCCCGTAGGACTCAGCTTCGTAGGATGGCACAAGTATCCCACACAGTACTGCTGACAGCTTTTATAATCGCAAAAGTTTACCGTACACTTGTTATTTCCACAGTGATTACAGCCACCTCCGTCGACAAAGCACAAAGGGTTTTCGTTTAAGGCTGGTGCGCTGGCAGAAGGCCCAACAAGCAAAATCATCTTTATTCCTCTTCTTTCTTCCTTTTTAAGGATTTTAAGTCTGAAACCTTACTTTCAAATAAACTACTTTGAGCCAGGTATTTACCCGACTAGTGTTTTGTCTCATTGACTTTTTAATAATCTTCAGACCGAGATTACCTTAAGATTGCTTTACATAAAGAGATTTACATATTCTTCCTTGGTTAAGGATTATTCAAAATATGATTGAGACGAAACACTAGAACTAAAATTTCAGATGCGCCAGATGTATCCTTGATGGTGAAATCACGATTATAACCTGTCTCTTATACACATCTGACGCTGCCGACGAATAGCCTTGTTTAAATCTCGGTGGTCGCCGTATCTTTAAACCTATAAATTTCAATACTGAAAGTATGAACATACAAAAGGTGAGTTAAGCAGACGCAAAAAAACACAATGAGATAGAAAAAGGCATGGCCAAGATAAGTATCATAACCAATAGAAGAAGCATGATACTACAAACAGAACACAAGTAA
>JADGIS010000020.1 GCA_015233825.1 Erysipelotrichaceae bacterium RD49 | reverse complement strand
TACCCCCGGCACCTGCTCCTCATCGTTTAGGGCGTGGACTACTAGGGTATCTAATCCTATTTGCTCCCCACGCTTTCGTGCCTGAGCGTCAGTTACAGTCCAGGCGGCCGCCTTCGCCACTGGTGTTCTTCCATATATCTACGCATTTTACCGCTACACATGGAGTTCCACCGCCCTCTCCTGTCCTCTAGCGTGACAGTTTCCAAAGCCTGTACAGGTTGAGCCCGTACCTTTCACTTCAGACTTGTCACGCCGCCTGCGCACCCTTTACGCCCAATCATTCCGGATAACGCTCGCCACCTACGTATTACCGCGGCTGCTGGCACGTAGTTAGCCGTGACTTTCTGGCAGGCTACCATCAAAAGACAAGCATTTCCTCTTGCCTTCCTTTTTGACCTGCAACAGAGCTTTACGATCCGAAGACCTTCCTCACTCACGCGGCATTGCTCGTTCAGGCTTGCGCCCATTGACGAAAATTCCCTACTGCTGCCTCCCGCAGGAGTCTGGGCCGTGTCTCAGTCCCAGTGTGGCCGATCGCCCTCTCAGGCCGGCTATGCATCATCGCCTTGGTAAGCCGTTGCCTTACCAACCAGCTAATGCACCGCAGATCCATTCATCCCCCAGGCTTGATGGCCTGTTTAAAAAGGACAAGATGCCTTGTTCTTTCGGATGGGGTTTTAGACTTCGTTTCCAAAGCGTATCCCCCGGGTATGGGCAGGTTATCTACGTGTTACTCACCCGTTCGCCACTGAACTTAACAAGTAAGTTCCGTTCGACTTGCATGTATTAGGCATGCCGCCAGCGTTCATCCTGAGCCAGGATCAAACTCTCCATTTGATATTGACTCAAACGCTATTGCGTTTACTATTCGTGAATTGATTATTGAGTATTAAGTGTTTGTTCAAGAATCGACGTGTTAATTTCGAATATTGAATTGTCTGTAATCAGAGTTTTCAAAGAGCCATCTGTTTGTGAAATGATTCACACCACTCACAAGGCTTGTTTATCTTATCACCAGCAGATCCCAATGTCAACAACTTTTGCGAAATATTTTAATTCATTTCACAAGTGATTGTTTCACCGATATCTAAAGATGACTGGCGTGAAGTGTTCGACCTTGGCGGCCGCTCTCTCAACGCTCACTTACTATAACATCCGGCAAGGACCAGGTCAATACCTTTTGTGAAAATATTTTTATTATTCACATATCGACCGATCGTGACCATCAAGTAATTTTGCCTGCTTGATGACCAGCAGATGTTTGAACCCGGCTTTTTGGCCAGTGGTTAAAACCATAAACATTCTTCGTGTAAAAGTCAAGCTATTTATTTTTATGTGCAGGCAGCCCGATTGACGGGCAGAGTCGGTTACTAGTGAACATTTAGGTTGTTCCACTGCTTAGTGAAGATAACCAGCTAATCATAATAGTCCATCGTTTTCCTAACTCTTCAAACTAAAAACCAGCTCACTTACTCCATAACAGGAAATTAGGAAGCCGGTTGATGTATTTTACCGCCTATTGAAAATCAGCTCGCATCAGATTGAGATCGACGTGGTGATCTGAAATACCAGGAATCGTGCCGCTTTCGGAGTATTGCCAAATATCCAACCCGCAATGATCAGGTGCATCTACTCCATATTGAGCATACCATAACGGGTATTGCTCGGTCAGGCCGGCATTTTCATAAATTGGAAATAAGCTTCGATTGAGGTAGAGCATTGGCCGATAACCACCTGCTTGAATTCGTTCGAGAAAGGTCCGGGCTTGGCTTGCAATCTGGTCGCTGGGGAGGTTTTTTGTTCTGGCTTCTTGTTCATCTGGCTGTTCGAAATCAAAGACAACCGGCAGCTCAATCGGATAGCCGTTGAGCATGCTTAAAACATAATCGGCTTCCTGCATGGCTTCTTCATCACTGATGGCCTGCGAAAAGAAGTAAACACCGACAGAAATGCCTGCTTCTTTGGCTCCGTAGAGATTGTTCAAGAATTTTTCATCCTCGTAAATTTCACCGGTTCCATATCCTTTTGCTCCAACACGGATAAATGCATATTCTACTCCAGATTCAGCAACGGAATGCCAGTCAATATCACCTTGGAATTGTGAAACGTCAATTCCAAAGCGAGTCAGCTGATTCACTTCTTCAGGACAAGCATTTTGATAACCCGTCTCAACAAGTGATCGTTCAGATTTTTCTGCCTGCGATAGAACCGCTGGTTGATGAAACAGAGTTCGAACGAAAGCCAAACCCATGACCAAAGCATAGAGAATCAATACAGGTGTAATCATCAGTGCAAGCAGCCGTCCAAATCGGACTTTCCGTTTACGTCTTCTTGGGGGTATTGGTGGTCTGGTCATAGAATTCCTCCGATCCTTTCTATTCTTTCAGTTTTTCAATCTGATGGCAATTCGATCAATAAGCGAATGACAATATTGCAAGAAAGCTGCATCAGCCAATCAAAAAAGGTCTCCATTCTTTTCATATGGAATGGAAACCTTGAACTGTCTTTTAAAAAGCTTATTTCATATTTTTCAGGAAACACTTATTGACTTGTAAAGCAGAATAAATATCAGCTTTACTGGAAACTTCATAAGGAGCATGCATATCCATCAATGGCACGCCGCAGTCAACAACCTGCATGCCATAGTTAGCTAGAATATAAGCAATCGTTCCGCCGCCGCCTTGGTCTACTTTACCAAGCTCACCCATCTGCCAGACGATCTTGTCGTCATCAAGAATCTGGCGCAGCTTAGCTAAAAACTCGGCGCTGGCATCATTTGATCCATGTTTTCCGCGCGAGCCTACATATTTCATAATGGAAACGCCGCAGCCAAAATCAGCCATATTGTGATTTGGCGAAGAGGCTTCGGAATAATTGGGATCATTGGCTGCCGCAACATCGCAGGATAACATATAGGAATTGCTTAAAGCCCGGCGCACATTAAGTTCGTTATACTGACCTAAACAGTTCATCAGTTCAGCCACTTGATTTTCAAAGAAGCGAGACTGCATGCCGGTTGCTCCCATAGAGCCGACTTCTTCTTTGTCTACCAATAAGCAAGCTGAGGTTCGTTCAATGGTTTCATCTGATGTTTCGAGCTGCGCAAGAAGACAAGTATAGGCGCAGACTTTATCATCCTGACCGTAAGCCACAACCATTGAGCGGTCCAGACCGCATGTCCGTGCTTTGCCAAGGGGTACAAGTTCCAGTTCAGCACTCAAGAAATCTTCTTCTTCAATACCATAGTGATCTTTTAATAAGGCTAAAATATTGGCTTTGACTGGGTCTTTTTCTACCCCGGCAGCCGGAATCGAACCAAACAAGGCATTGAGCTGTTCACCTTCAATAACCTTGTCTGCCGGTTTGGTCATCCGCTCATGGGAGAGATGGACGAGAAGATCTGTAACGATGAAAACTTCATCTTCGTCATGATCGCCAATTGCCACATCAATATGGGTGCCATCCTTTAGAAAGACCACGCCATAAAGGGCCAGCGGTACGGTAACCCACTGATATTTTTTGATACCGCCATAATAATGGGTATCCAGCAGGCAGATTCCATCTTTTTCATAGATCGGATGGGGTTTAACATCGAGTCTGGGGGAATCAATATGAGCCCCAAGAATATTCATCCCTTGGCTTACTGGCGCACTTCCAACATGAAATAAAACAACCGCCTTATCCATCATATTGTAGTAAACCTTATCCTGTGGTTTCAACGGCAGATTATTCTCAACATAGTCATTGATATTTTTGTAGCCGAATCCTTCGGCCAGCTGAATGGCGCTTTTAACAAAGCGGCGTTCAGTTTTCGCAAGGGATACAAAACTCATATAGTTGTCGGCCACCGTCATGATTTCCTGCTTCTGTTCAGGAGAAGCAGCAAGCCAGACATTTGGTTTGTTCATAATTTTTCCTCCAGAGTTTGATAAAGCTTCCAGGACAGATCGATCTTTTCCGGTTGGGAATTGTCAATCGTTAACGATCCGTTGGGATTTTGAGCCAGCAGTCCTTTTTGTGCAAGCAAGGAATGCAGGCGTTTAATGGTCCCGACATTTCCGTCAATAATCTGAACTTGATCATTGGCGAGCTGTTTAAGCCGGTCTTTAAAAAACAAAAAATGAGTGCAGCCAAGCACGATAAACTCGGCGTCTTCGCTTTGTTTGAGGTACTCTTGAAGGGCTGTGTCGACTGTTTCTAAATCGTCAAGCTGATCTTGCTCAACCAGTTCAACAAGGCGGGGGCAGGCGACACGGATAATCTCGTGATTCTCGTCAAAGCGTTCCATCAAGTGGGCGAATTTTTCCTGATTCAGGGTGAGAGCAGTTGCCCAGACTGCGATTTTTGAGGGGGCTTTCATTTCGGCAGCCGGTTTCAATGCTGGTTCCATGCCTACAATATCAAAATCGAATGCTTTTCTCAGGTCTTTTGCCGCAGCACTTGTAGCGGTATTGCAAGCGATAATAACCGCCTTGACATTCTGCTTTCGAAACCGCTCGACAATTTCAAAAGAATACTGTTTGACTTGTTCTTTGCTCTTGGTTCCATAGGGGTTGCGAGCCGAATCTCCATAATAAAGAATCTGTTCATCAGGCATCATCCGGCGCAGCGTATCCACAACGCTTAAACCGCCTAATCCTGAATCAAATACACCAATCGGGTCACTGGGTTTCATCGTACATCACCAAAACAAATATACTCTGAAATGAGTTTAAAGTACAAAATCGACAGAAAAAAGGCCTCTATAAAGAGGCCCATTTTCGGTTTTGATGGCTGTCCTTGAGTCTGGACGTCACTCTTTTTCGGGAAGTATTTCCACCTCTTCGAGGATCGCTTTACATCTGTGATGCAGGTGGGATCAGGCTTCATTAAAGGATCTCCAAATCCTTCTTCTCGACTTCCTTTGACAGCTGAACCTTTGTCTTCTTTTTCGCCATTAATTTAACACAATCTATCGACATAAAAGCCAAATTCTGGCGAATGTCTCTTTCTGGTTGGTAGATCGTCCTGATTGGTCTTTATATGTCGATTTTCCATGATCCGATCTTTCTCTTCAGTAAGAATCAATTGTTCTCCCGCTAAATCGGCATGACTTGTTTTCCTTACAAGACTTATTTCTTAATTTTTTCTAAATATATCTGTCCATGAATATTCGATCTTGGCCGGGTTATAGCTTAATCAGGCTGGAATTGATGGGTACAAAGCTAAAACTCACCAACTAGAATCAGCCATTTGCAGTGTCCTTGGAATCTCCAGCAGTATCTTCCATTTGATCTGAGTGATCACTTTCGTGAATCGCAGCGCTGATTCGCTGTGCGACAATTTTCTGACTGTTTTCATTGAGATCTTTCATCGAACCAAGCGCGGAAATCATCGACGCTTTTTTAATCGGATCGGTTTCCAGTTCAATGGCAAGCAATGGGTCGTCCGTTTTTGATGCTGACAGAGAAGGCTTTTCGTCCCAATCTGAAAGCTTTGCCCCAAAAGAGGCTTGATGCTCTGCTGCTCCTTCAAAGGAGGTGATGAGGGTATCCTGAAGATCATCCCCAGTTTCTTCATCTGTTTCCAAAGGCAGTGCAGGCGTTAAATCCGGCGCCTCGGGCTCGGATGAGGGAACGACGGGGATTTCGGCTGAAGTCAGTGTTTCGTCAGCCGATGCCAATCCGTGTGAAAGGGTAAAATCAACTGGTTCTGGCCTCTCTTTTTCAGGTCGTTCCATAAAACGAGATTCCTCTTTGGCTTCAAAAGCAGGCTCAGCCTTCTTTTCATTCAAACTAACAGGGTGAGATTCAACCGGTTTGACGGAAACAACCAGATCTGATGCTGGCTGTTTTCCCTCTTCAACCATTCTTGCAGGTTGTTCTTGGAAAGGCTGCTGGATTGGCTTGGGTGCATCTTCCGGCATAGGGACAACTGGAACAGGCGGAATTGCAAAACTAATGATCGCTTTAAACAGGTCACCATCCGTCATGACTTCAAATGTTCCCTGCTGGATTTCAACAAAGCTTTTTACAATCGCTAAGCCAAGTCCACTTCCCTTTTCATGCCGGCTGGCATCTCCGCGGACAAACCGTTCAACGATTTGATCAGGCGAGAAGTTCATCTCCGTGCTGGAGGTATTTTTCATCATCAGCTGGTATAAGCCATCTCTTGCATGCAGTTCAATGAAGACCCGGGTGCCCTCCAGTGAATACTTATAGATATTTGAAAGCAAGTTTTCGATGACCCGCACCGTTTTTCCTGGATCAAGATGCAGAATCGCCTCTTTATCCAGATCGAAAACCATCCGAAGATGTTTTTGCTGGAACTGGTCATCCCATTCGGCTGCAACCTGCATGACAAGCTCGCTTAAATCCAGGTCAATCGGTTCAAGCTGAATATCACCGCTGGTGGCTTTGGCAATATCAAACAAGTCCGTAATGAGATCATTTAACCGCATTGAATAATTCGATAGCCGTTTGGCATATTCGTGAATGTCCTCCATATTGTCGGACATTGTAATCAATTCAGAATAGCTCTGAATCCCTGCCACCGGGGTTTTCAAATCATGGGAAACATTCGAGATCAGCTGCGTTTTTGAGATCTGGCTGGCCAGCCCTTCTTTGACGGCATCCCTGCTCGACTTTGCTGCGTCTACCATCAAATCATAAAGCGTTTGATAAAAGCCAATCTGCCGTTCTTCCAGATCATTGAAGTTTCCTTTTGCCAGCTGTTGCGCGGCTTCTTCGACTTCTCCATAACTTCTGGTCATCGTCTGATAGACCCCCATAATGAAGACGAAGGTAATCAAAATCGCCAGTACAAAGGCAACCAGCAGCCAGCCAATGCCAATTCTAGCCGCAATGGCCATAACCAGGCACACCAGAGCGCAGAAAATAAAAGCGGTTAAAGCCAGATGCAGACCGGTTCGTGAATTTTTTTCTGACTGCAGCGTTTCCGACACGACTTTCTGGCCCTTGCGAATCAGCTCGCCGGTCAGAGTATCTTCGTCGAGATAGCGGACAAAGCCTTCACACATAATTGACTTGATGTACAAGCAAGCCAGACTGACGATTTCAAATAACAATCCCCATAAAAGCAAGGCACAAAGAAACGACATTCCAGCCGCCTGCTTGGTCGACATGCCAAAGGATTTGAACATCATGGCCAGTTCGCCGCTCGCATTGGCTCTACAAACCGATTGAACGGCCTGAATACTGCCAATGCCAGCTAAAACCAAAGCCGTCCAGGCAAAGATTGCCTGCAGTTTGCAAAAGTGGCCGATCATCCAGGCATCCTGTTCAAAACGCCAGCGGATAATCAACACAAACAAGAAAATCACCAGCGATCCGCCAATCACGGAAAACCGAATATTTCGGTCGTCAAAGGAGGCTGCTGACGAAGCAATGATTCCGCCGTTGGATTTAATCTGGGCGGGTATGTAATAGCGGATCGAAAAATCATCAGGCAGAGTCAATGCGTAGGAATAGCCTGTTCCCTGCGCCGTTAAGCGGTCTTCCGGTACAATCGAAGGATTGACTTGCAACGACAGCTCACGTGAAAACGGATTGGCAGGAACATTTGCGCCTTGGTAAGTGATTTTTCCCTCTGCCGAGCGAATCGTATACTCCAGAGCAGCCGGATCCTGATCATAAGCATCTTTCCAGTTGTGTTTATATTGTTTGCCTTTATAGGTGATGATCCAGGCAAGGTTGGAGTCCTTGGACATCTGGTCACCATTGAGATGAATCAAGCTCGATAAATTGGTTTCAATGTAACTGCGCACCGACTGGGGCGGCGCGTCTTGTAAGATCAGCCAGTCGGCCTCCGGATCCAGGCTTCGGGCTCTGTAAATGGCATTATCAGCCAGCTGATCGGAAAACATATTGACCAGTTCTGTTTTTTGAGCGTTGGTCGAGATATAAATCCGCGAGGAAATCTGGGTGGCTAGAATGGATAACACCAAAATCAAAACCGAAAGCAGGATGGAAAAAACAGGAATTTTCTTTTTGGATTTCATCAATCGGTTTCCTTGCGCAGTTTATAGCCAAGTCCCCAGACAACCTGTAAATAAACCGGTTTTTTCGGGTTTTCTTCAATCTTTTCACGAAGCTTTCGAATATGGACGGTGATGGTTTCAGTTGAAATGGCATCTTCCTTCCAGATGGCTTCATAAATTTCAGCGGCTGAGAAGACCCGGCCGGGATTTCGCATCAGCAGTTCAAGAATCATGAATTCTTTCGGGGTTAAATGAACCGGCTTGCCTTCGACGCGAACTTCTTTGGTGATGGAATTGAGTTCGAGGCCGCGGTTAACCAGAACTTCCGTTTTTTTCGGTCCGCTTGAAGATTTCATTTCCAAAAAGCGCTCATAGCGGCGCAGAGCAGCATTGACACGGGCTAAAAGCTCCATGGATGAAAACGGCTTGGTTAAATAGTCGTCTGCACCCATCGTCAGGCCATTAATTTTATCCACTTCTTCACTGCGGGCCGACAAAATAATGATCGGGAAGTCATTGTTCTTGCGGATCTCCTGAATCATGGTCAAGCCGTCCATGACTGGCATCATCAAATCGACGATCGCCAAATGAACATCGCTGGCTTTGCGCAAAGCATCCAAACCTTCCTTGCCGTTTTCAGCCAGGATCGTTTTGTACCCCTGGGATTTAAGATAAATGCTGATGGCTTCACGAAGACCGTTATCGTCTTCAGCAACTAAAATTGTATGGTCCATATTTTATTCTCTCTCCTTTATTTGTTTGATTGAGCGTTCAATGCTGGATTCAATGTTCAGTCTCAAATTCTCAACCAAATGATCTTGGTCTTCTCTTAACTGGTATTGATCCAAGTTTTCCAATGATTTTTATCCTGGAACTTTTTTGATTCTCACCTTCCATTGTAAGTGATTTAAGAGCAATAGGCTTGCCATCAAAGAAGATCCGCCTGAAATATCAGGCGGATACTTTGTTCTTATAGGAAGAAACGGAATGTTTGGGCATGGTGCGTGTTAATTCATTAAAACGAATCATCATCTGCTGTTCAATTTTATGATTGTGGGCCTTGATTCTTGCCAGCTCCTGCTTTTGCCGGCGTCGTTGTTCCCACATGGCAAAATCAAATGGATTCATTCCATAAGAGGCAAACTGCATCGCCAGCATCGTAAGCAGCGCACTTGCAAGCAAGCCAGGAACCATCGGTTTGGGCAGCGTCAAAATAAAGAGCACCCAGCCAAGCATAGCCACGGAACGAAAGGCTGCCTTTTTCAATCCCGGCTGGCAGAGCAGTGCAACTGCCGGGTAACAGCAAAAGACAATCAACACAAAGCTCATAAGATCCAGCGGATTCCCGCCTTGAAGCAGGCAGCCTGCCGAAGCACCGCTGCAAAAAAAAGCCAGATAGATGACAGCTCCCCGTTTAGATGGCGTAAACACAAGCAAATTGGAAGTCACAAGCAAAGCCATGCCCATCAATGAGCAGTACCAGCCGTTTTTGGGAATCAAAAATGACATAATCATGCCAAATCCGATCCAGCAAGCTAGATTCCATGTATGGTTTTTCATCTTGCACCACCTTTGCAAACTAGTTTAGCGTTTGATTAATAAGTTCTGTTAGACAATTTCCGAACATTTTCCAAAGTTTTCCCTAATTTCTTGAAAGATAAGGATCTTATCCAATCTGTATCGTATTTATTTTTCCTGATTCCATTTGAAGTGTCATGCTGGATACTCTGTCGATTTCAAAAACCTTCCCGCAAAAAGAATCAGCCCCTCTCCATGCTGGCTCTTGAGCAAGACTGGTCTTTTTTAAGTGAAGCTTTTAAACCAAAACCCGGTCAAATTGTTTTTCTCTTTACATTTGAATGGTTCGCTCAAAAGGTATAGGGATAAGAAAGGAACTTGCACTGTTTCACCTTTTATTGTAATCGTTTTCACAAATTTTAAGCCGGTCTTTCTTTAATGCTTGCGAAGCATCGCGCACTTCAAAATTGGCCTCTTGAAGTAAATCTTTCTTTTTCATCCCTTAATTACGCTTTACCTATCGGTCTATATCGAACTTATCTTTTTTGAAATGATCCATGAATTTTTTTACTCTTTTTCTTTACAAAGAGTTCGATCTTCATTAACCAAACCAGGTCAATGTCTTTACATCCAATTTCTATACTGTACTCGTTCAAAAAGAGCACGTACAAAGAAAATACAAAGAAAAAGAGAGGTTATCTACCCAATGAAAATCACAAAAACACGTCGGATTGGCTGCACGGTGGCTGCAGCCATGATGCTCAGCTTGACAGGCTGTTCAAATTCCAAACCGGCTGGTGACCAGAGCACATCCTCTGCAGCCAGTACGGTCTCGGTCCTCAGCCGTGAATCTGGCAGCGGAACCCGCTCCGCCTTTCTTGAGCTGTTTGGGCTGGAGCAAGACGGCCAGGATCTAGTTCGCCCGGATGCGGAAGTGACCAACTCGACGGCGGTTATGATGACAACCGTCGGCCAGAATCCCAATGCGATAGGCTATATTTCACTTGGCAGCCTCAATGACAGTGTTAAAGCCGTTTCGATTGATGGCGTCACACCCAGTGTGGAAACCATCCGCGACGGATCGTATTCCATCAGCCGGCCGTTTCTTATTGTAGAAAAAGAAGATGCTGCCAATGATCTGGCGCAGGATTTCACCACTTATATTTTGAGTACAGATGGCCAGAACGTCGTTGAAAAAGCCGGCTATGTCCCCTTGCAAACCAACGATACCTATACACCGGTTTCTATTGAAGGCAGCCTCACCGTCGGAGGGTCATCCTCGGTTACTCCCGTGATGGAAAAGCTGGCTGAAGCTTACCAGAAGGAAAATCCAGCTGCCGAAGTCGTTGTCATGCAAAGTGATTCTTCGACTGGCGCCAGCTCAACAGTTGAAGGGGTCTATGATCTGGGTATGCTTTCCCGCGAACTCAAAGAAAACGAAAAATCATCCGGTTTAAAAAGCACCATTATCGCCAATGATGGCATCGTCCTGATTGTCAATCCTGCCAATTCTGTGGGCGATCTTACCCGTGAGCAAGTTGCCAGCCTTTATAAAGGTGAAGTCACCAATTGGAGCGACTTGAACTAAAGTATGGTCAGCGCAAAGAAAGAAAATGCAGCCAGGTGGGTCTTCGCCGGCTGCGCAGCATTAAGCATTTTATGCGTGGCTTTGATCTGCTGGTTTTTGTTTGCCAATGGCCTGCCTGCGATACTCGAAATCGGACCGATGAAATTCTTGTTTTCCAGCACCTGGGCTCCCGACCAAAACCAGTTTGGAATTTGGACGATGATTGCCGGCTCTTTGATTCTTGGTGCCGGTGCGATTATTCTCGGCGTTCCCCTGGGTGTTTTGTGTGCGGTTTTTCTGGCTTACTACTGTCCCAAAAAACTCTATAAACCGTTCAAGTTTTCGATCGACTTGCTGGCTGGAATTCCAAGCATCGTCTTTGGCTTCTTTGGTCTGACGCTTCTGGTGCCAATTCTTCAGCAGCTCTTTCCGGGAATATCTGGAAAAGGGGTTCTGACCGCTTCAATCCTGCTGGCGATGATGATTCTGCCCACCATCGTCTCCGTATGTGAAAACGCCTTGCAAAATGTTGATCCTTCTTACTATGAAGCCAGCCGCGCTTTAGGGGCCGGACATGATCGAACGGTCTTCTTTGTCTGCCTGCCGGCGGCTAAGCAAGGAGTATTGACAGCCATTGTCCTTGGCATTGGCCGGGCGGTTGGCGAAACCATGGCTGTCATTATGGTTGCCGGCAATGCTGCAATTTTACCCGCCAGCCTGCTCTCCCCACTGCGGACGTTGACCACTGGTATTGTTTTGGAAATGTCCTATGCCAGCGGACTGCATCGGGAAGCATTGATTGGCATGGGATGTGTGCTCTTTGTGCTGGTGCTCGTTTTAAACCTTGGCTTTATGATGCTTCGAAAGAAGGAAACCGTATGATGAAATCTGATTCAGGAACCTTGACGTTTCGCCAGCCCGACTATAAACCGCTGGTGAAAACGCCGGTTTACAAAAAGAAAAAAGCAAGCCTGTCCCAGACCAAAACTAAGCCTGATCTGGCCGGACTGCTTCTTAAAATTCTCTGTCTTTTGGCTGCAGCTATTGGATTTGGCATCATGGCCAGCCTTATGATCTATATTCTGGCCAAAGGCATCCCCTACTTGAATGCTTCCTTATTTGCCTGGACCTATACCACAGAGAATGTCTCGATGATGCCTGCCATCCTCAATACCGTGCTGACGGTATTCTTGACACTGCTGATTGCGCTGCCAGCTGGGATTGGTGCCGCAATCTATCTGGAAGAATATGCCCCAAAAAGCTCAAAATTTGTAAGCTTGGTTTCTGTCATGGCCGAAACCCTCTCGGGGATTCCCTCCATCGTCTTTGGCTTATTTGGCATGCTGTTTTTTGGCTATACCTTGCATCTTGGATTGTCTTTGCTTTGCGGTGTCTTGACGCTGGCCATTCTGGTGCTGCCTTTAATTTTACGCACCTCCCAACAAGCCCTGGCCTTAATTCCCACCTCGATGCGCGAAGCGAGCTATGCGCTGGGGGCCGGCAGACTGCAGACCATTTTCAAAGTCCTGCTTCCCCAGGCTTTGCCAGGAATCTTTTCTGGGATTCTGCTGGCTTCCGGCCGGATTCTAGGCGAGTCCGCCGCCTTGATTTATACCGCAGGCACTTTAGCCAAAGTCGCATTCAATGTGATGGATCCCGGTGCAACACTTTCAGTCCATTTGTATAAGCTGCTCAATGAGGGGCTGTACATGAATCAGGCGGCGGCGGTGGCTGTTGTATTGTTTGCACTTTGCATTGTGATGAATCTTGGCCACCAATTGCTGCTCAACCGCATGACGAAAGGATCCAAATGAACCATTCTATCATTCAAGCCAAAGACGTTTGCGTCTTTTACAACGATAAGCAAGCCCTTCACGGAATCTCCATGGAGATTCCAGAACAATCCATCACCGCGTTGATCGGTCCGAGCGGCTGCGGCAAATCCACTTTTCTGCGCTGCTTGAACCGGATGAATGATTTGATCGCAAACTGCCGGGTGGAAGGATCGATTGTTCTGGAAGAGGAAGAAGTCACCGGCAAAATCGATGTCAATCTGCTTCGCAAGCGTGTGGGTATGGTCTTCCAAAAGCCCAATCCCTTTCCGATGAGCATTTTTGACAACGTTGCCTATGGGCCAAGAACCCATGGCATCCGCAATAAGGCCGAGTTGGAAAAAATTGTCATCGAGGCTTTAAAACAGGCATCCTTGTATGACGAAGTCAAAGATGACCTCAAAAAATCCGCTCTCGGTCTATCCGGCGGCCAGCAGCAGCGCCTTTGCATCGCCCGTGCACTGGCGGCGGATCCCCAAGTTCTGTTGATGGACGAGCCAACCAGTGCTCTTGATCCGATTTCAACGGCAAAAATTGAGGAACTTTGCCTCGAATTAAAAAAACGCTACACCATCATCATGGTGACACATAACCTCCAGCAGGCGATGCGCATCGCTGACCAGACTGCCTTTTTCTATCAGGGAGACTTGATCGAATATGGTGAATCAAAAACCCTGTTCACAAATCCGGCCCACCCTAAAACCCGTGATTATGTGACCGGCCGTTTTGGATGATGTGCAGCGAATGGCTGCTTGATCCCTGGTTCCCTGTCAGGATTGATCCCTGCCCTTCTGATTTGTCCCTTATCTGTGCCCGGCTTTCAAGGCTGCCTGGCACTTTTTTTGTGCAAAAAAAGACTCGAAACCGAAGTCTCGAGTCTAAAAATCGAAAATCGAATTGGATTACTCAAGCAGAAAGCAAATTTGAAGACAAATTAGTTCTGTTTCCAGCCATGCCAGGCGGTACCTTCATCCTTCCAGCCTAAAGAAACCAGGTGGTCATGTTCTTCAGTGCTGAGAGTGTAGTTGTGAGAGCCGGTTGTGGCATTTGGGTTGTAGGAACGGAGTAATGGTGCCCCATCATTTTCGTTGTCAACGGAGTACCAGCCAATCCCTTCATCTTTCCAGCCCAGAGCGACTAAAGCATCTTTTTCTTTGACATCCTTGGTATAGTGATGATCGCCAGCATTCTGGTTATACAGGCGATAAACTGGGGTTTTAGAAGTTACAGGGGCATACCAGCCGATTTCTTCATCTTTCCAGCCGAAAGCAATCAGTGCTGCTTTTTCTGCGGCATCCTTGGTGTAGAAATGTTCACCAGAGTTTGGGTTGTACAAGCGGAACATTGCAGCCCCATTGGTTGCTTTTACGGACAGTTGGTCTGCATCTGCTTTTTTGGCAACGTTCTGGTTGATCAGTTTTTGGTTCTCCTGCAGGATTTCAAATTGGAAATTGGTCTGGGCAGTCAAGTCAAATTTCAGGTCTGTTCCTGCCTTCACTTTTTCCGTAATGGTCAGGCCAGCCAGTTCCACTTTCAAATCGATCGTGTCAGGAATGGCATCGATCACCTGCTTGAGGCTGGCGTCTTTGCCTGCAGCTTCCACTAGTTTGCTGGCAGCCAGGTTCATTGCTACCACTACCGTTTTGCCTTCCTGTCTGATGCCTTCTAAAGAAGCAAATGTGCCGGCTGTGATTTTTGAATCAGCTGCTGCTTTGGCATCGAAGTCGACACCTTCCGGCATCGTTAATATGATTTTGAAATTGGCTTCGTCAATTTTGATGTCGAGTTTTTCAGCCGCCACTTGTTCGCAGCCTTTTAATGCATGAAGCAGTTCGGCTTTAAAGCCAGTCAGATCCAGGAGAGCTGTTTCAACAACGGCTAATTTTTCACCGATTGGAGCATAAACAATATCTGCACCATCCACCGTCGCTTGAGCGGACAGTTTAACGGCCTTTTCTAAATCAGACTCAGCAGCCTTGTTGAGTTCTACCATTTCTGTTTCATTGGCCAGCACCACGGGAGTGCCCGCAGACAGAATCATCATTGCGCTTGCGAGCGAACCAAACATTTTTTTGGACATTGTATTCATGAAGAATCCTCGCTTTCTAAAAATTTGTTTGCGAAAAGCATTTTTTCACAATCAACGATAGAAAGATAGTCAAAACTTGACAGTTTATGACTGCCAATTCATCCCTCACATATTCAAATGTTCACGAATTTTTAAAATAAACCGATACCTAACCGTGTTTCTACGCTTCTTTTCCAGATTTATCTACGGGTTTCTTCAGCAATCCCGCACTTTCACACAGGTTTCCATATTAATTCGCCCAGACTTTCACTGCGAATTTCCTTTCATTTCATGGAAATATCATCATTTCAAGACTTATTTTTAGCTTGTTCAACAAAAATATAGAGGTTTCTGCATCTTCTTTGTGCTGGATGCCCTTCAAATAAGATTCAATCAAGCGGCTCTAAAAAATCCAGCCTCAATGGCTGGATTTTTTATACGCTAGATTTTAACAGCTTGACGCCATGGCCTGCGGCGGATGCAGGCTGCAATGAAAGTTTATGAAGCAAACGTTCAAAGCAGACGTCATGGCCTTCGGCCACATGCTGCAATGAAAGTTGGTGAAGCTAACTTTCAAAGCAGAGAGCGGGCTTAATACTGGGTGATGGGTTTGCGTTCGGCTTTGAGGTTATGCTGCTTTTTCGCTCTTTTTTCAAGCTCGTCTTCAACGTCCTGCATGGTGATCCCCTTTGCCGCCATTAAAACCGTCAAATGGTAAATCAAGTCCGCCATTTCATTGACGAGATCTTCTTTAGTCTGGGATAAAGAAGCGATCACAACTTCCGTACATTCTTCACCGACCTTCTTTAAAATCTTGCCTTCACCTTTTTGAAACAAATAGGAAGTATAGGATCCTTCTTCAGGGTGAAGCTGACGCTCAAGAACCGTGTTGTATAATGCCTTAAACATATTGTGCTCATCCATATGGTCTAGCAGTTCTTCAAGCTGATCGTTTTCTTGTTTGCCACCGGCTTCCTGGGCCGCAGCGGTTGTTTTGATTGGGTCACTCATTTACTTTTCCTCCAATGATCGATAAAAGCAGGTCCGGTTGCCGGTATGGCAGGCCGGGCCATCGCTTTCAACTTGCAACAATAATGTATCCGCATCGCAGTCGATAGCAATCGATTGAACGCGCTGAAAATTGCCGGAAGTTTCGCCTTTGGTCCAAAGCTCATTGCGGCTGCGGCTCCAAAAAGTGGCCAGGCCGGTCTTGAGGGTCTTTTCCAGTGCCTCTTCATTCATATACGCCAGCATGAGCACCGTACCATCGTTTGCATCCTGGACAATAGCCGGCACCAGTCCACCGCATTTTTCAAAATCAATCGCAATCATCGAACTTCGACTCCTTTTTTCTTTAAGTCTTCTTTGACATCCATCACGCTCAGTTCATCGTAATGAAAAAGGGAGGCTGCCAGCGCCGCATCGGCCGCATCCTGCTCAAATACTTCGGCAAAGTCTTCCAGCTTTCCGCATCCTCCTGACGCGATCACGGGAACATGAACTTCGTTTTTAATTGCCTTGCAAAGATCCAGATCAAATCCTTGCTTGGTGCCATCCGCATCCATGCTCGTCAGCAAAATCTCGCCGGCCCCCAGTCTGGTCCCTTCCTTGGCCCATTCAATGGCATCTTTTCCCGTATCCACACGGCCTCCCGCTTTAAAGCAGTGCCATGATCCATCCGGCATCCTTTTGGCATCGATAGCCAGTACGACACACGAACTGCCATAGGCTTTGGCAGCCTGCGTGATTAAATCGGGATTATCTAAAGCAGCCGAGTTTAAAGAAATCTTATCGGCCCCATTACTAAGCAGATCGCGGATTTGTTCGATAGACGAAATCCCGCCGCCAACGGTTAAAGGAATAAACACTTGTTCGGCCACTTTGCGCACGACATCCACCATAGTTTTGCGGCCCTGCCAAGTGGCAGTAATATCGAGAAAAACCAGTTCATCCGCCCGCTGGTCATTGTATTTTTTGGCCAGTTCGACCGGATCGCCGACTTCCTGGATGCCGACAAAATGAACGCCTTTGACCACCTTGCCATCCCGTACATCCAGGCAGGGGATAATTCGTTTGGTTAACATGAAGGCGCCTCCTGGCTGATCGCCTGCAGCGCTTCTTGCAGGTCAAGATTGCCTGAATAGATCGCTTTACCCATTATGGCACCAGCTACTGACCCATCCGCTTGCAGTTTTAAAAGATCCTCCAGGCGGGCTACGCCGCCAGAAGCGATCAACTTGCACTCGGTAAGCGGCGCCAAATGGTTATAGAGATCAAAAGCCGGACCCGTTAACATCCCATCTTTGGAAATATCCGTAATGATAAGGGTCTCAACACCCAGTTTTTCCATGCGGGCAATGGCCTCCTCAATTTGGACACCGCCATCTTCCAGCCAGCCGGCCACTTTAACACGATTGTCTTTGCAGTCAAGCCCCGCGGCAATACGGCCGGGATAAGCTTTGCATAGCGTTTCGACCAGTTCCGGATTGGACAGTGCCGCGGTGGATAAAATCACGCGATGCACTCCGCCGTCCAAATAGCGCCGGGCATCGGCTTCCGTGCGGATGCCGCCGCCGATCTCAACTGGAATGGCGACGGAATTGGCCGTCTCTAAAATCAGATCACCATTGACAGGATGACCGGCTTTCGCCCCATCCAAATCGACCAGATGAATAAACTCTGCGCCATCGGCTTCAAAGCTTTTCGCCGTTTCGAGTACGGAAGCAGCGACCTGGCTGACCTGGTTGTAATCACCCTGGCGTAAACGAACAGGCTTACCGCCTAAAATATCAATTGCAGGAAGCAGGATCATGAGCAAAATTCCTTTCCAAACCATTCTAAAATTCTTAATCCTGTCACACCGGACTTTTCCGGATGGAACTGACATCCCATCACATTCTCTTTCATCACGACCGCCGGCACGGTATACGGGCCGTATTGGGCATAGGCCACCAAGTCCGCAGGATTCCATTTGGCTGCTAAATACGAATGGTCAAAATAAACATACGGGTCCGCTTCGATTGTCCCATAGATCGGAAAACTGGTGCTGGTGTGCAGCTTGTTCCAGCCGATCTGGGGAACAGGAAGAACGATTTCCTTTTCCTGGTCATGAAAACGCACCGGTTCCATGCAGGTCACTTCCCCTTCTAAAAAGCCAAGCCCTTCATACTCGCCAAACTCATACGACTTTTCAAAGAGGGCCTGCATGCCCAGACAGATGCCAAGCAGCGGGATTTTGTTGGTTCGCACCTGGTTTTTGAGCCATGTCCCCAGGCCGGTTTCCCGCAGGATCTTTTCCATATCGCCAAAGGCTCCTACCCCTGGCAAAATGAGCTTGTCACATTGAGCCAGTTCATTGGGATCGGAGGAAATGAGGGCCGGCAGATTTAAATACGCACAAGCCGAGGCAACGGAATGCAGATTGCCCATTCCATAATCAATAATGCCAATCATTCGAGAACTCCTTTGGTTGAGGGCAGCCGATCAGATTCGATGCGGACAGCTTCCTTAACCGCTCTAGCCAGACCTTTAAAAATCGCTTCAATCTGATGATGATCGTTTTTGCCGCTGAAGCGGACTTGTAACGTCAATTTTGAATTGAACGCAAAGGCACGCAAGAATTCTTCTACCATCTCGGTAGAAAAATTCTGAATTGCCTCGCGGTGAAATTCTCCTTCAAAAACCAGATAGGGCCGCCCGGAAAAATCCAGATCAATCTGAGCCAGGCTTTCGTCCATGGGCAGCCGGCAGTTGCCATAGCGGCGGATGCCGCATTTATCACCCAGAGCCTGGGCAATTAAGGTTCCCAATAAAATGCCGGTATCTTCCACCAGATGATGGTCATCCACATCGACATCGCCATCCGCCTTCACAGACAGATCCATTCCCGAATGGAATGCAAACAGCTCCAGCATATGGTTAAAAAAGCCAATAGGAGTTTGAATCTCCCCGTTTCCCTGCCCATCCAGATTCAGGGCGATGGCGATTTGGGTTTCTTTTGTATTTCGTACCGCTTCTGCACTTCGCATCCCCACATCTCCTTTTCCATTTTATGGATAAAACCTTGCCTGCCAGCTTGAACTTATGGTTTTCTATTTTGTGGTTTTCTATTTTGGCAGGTTGTCTTTTATGTTAAATATCTAATCTCAATTTTTCATTCACGTGCTTTTTTCGGTTTTTCTCTTTCTATATAAAATTATTGGAGAGAAAGGAATCAAAAGACCGCTTTACAGTCCGTTTCTAAGCCAGCACAGGGCCTCTTTTGGGACTTGAGTTTTCTGGTTGCACCCATTTGCTAACCAGAGACCGGTTGACTTAAAACAGTTTCGAGAACGTTTAAAACCTGATCGTTTTGGTCTGGCAGACCAATTGTAATGCGGATACGCTCATGATCCGGCCAAGTCCGGACAGCAATCTTGCGGCTGGCCAGTTCTTCTTCAATCGCTTGATTGACTTTCGCATCTCCGGCACTCAGGGCATAGAAATTGGCATGGAATGGACCAAGTTCAAGAGCTTCAAAAGCCTGCAGGCGGTTTTCAATCCGCTTGGCTTCAGCCTGGACCAGCTGGATATAGTCCTGCGCCTGCTCAGGATGATGCAGACCCGCCAGAGCAGCCAGCTGATCAAGCGTAGACACCGCATAGACGACTTTCCAGTCGGCTAATTTTTGGGCAAGTCTGGAATTCGTGACTAAAAAGCCGACGCGGATCCCCGCCAGTCCCCAGGCTTTCGACAGCGTGCGGGTGACGATGACATTGTCAAGATCCTGCGCTGCATCCAGAATCGATTGGTCGGAAAAATCCATATAGGCTTCATCCACTGCCAGAACGACGGGAGCAATGGCCTTGGCGAGCTTAAAAATCTGCTGGCGGCTTAACTGGTGGCCGGTTGGATTGTTCGGATTAGAAAAAAGAACCAATCCCGGATTGGAGGCTTTGATCAATTCGATAAAATCATCAAGATCAAAGTCACCATTCCACTTGGTCGGATAGCTGATCACTTTGGACTGCATCGCTGCTGTATAAAAGGCATACATGCCAAAATCCGGATCAAGCGTGATTAAGTTTTTGCCATCCCGGCATAAGGTATTGATCATCACCTGCAAGGTCATATCCGAGCCATTCCCAACTAAAATGCCAGCAGGATCCAGATTGTACAGCGCAGCAAAGCACTCTTTTAAAGCCGCAGCACTGTCTTCAGGATAACGGTTTAATGGACCGCTTTGAAGGGATTCAATAAAGTCTGCCATGATTTCCTGGCTGGGTTCATTAGCCTTTTCATTGGCGTTGAGCAAAAGACCCTGCTGAATGTGGGCTGTATACAGACTCATCATCAGTCCTCCTTGCTTAAACGGATGCGCACTGCATTGGCATGGCCATCCAGGTCTTCTTCTTTGGCCATGCAGATAATTTTATGGCCATGTTTAGCCAGCGCCTGCGGCGTGTAGTAGAGGTAGGATGATTTTTTAATAAACGCATCGACTGAAAGGGCACTCGAGAATTTTGCGGTCTGGCTTGTCGGCAGGACATGGTTCGTGCCGCCAAAATAATCCCCGATACTTTCGCAGGTGGTATACCCCAGAAAAACAGAGCCCGCATTTTGGACCAGGTCCAGATAGTCCCTGGCGTTTGCAATCTGGAGTTCTAAATGTTCAGGGGCAATTTCGTTGGCAATTTCAAGGGCTTCTTCAATTGTATCCACCAGGATGCTGGTGCCATAGGCGGCTAACGATTGTTCGATGATCGCCTTTTTGGGCAGAGCATCAGTTTGCTTACGCAGTTCATCGTTGACTGCGTCAATCAAATCGCTGTCCGTGGAGACAAGAATCGAAGAAGCCATAGGGTCATGTTCGGCCTGGGACAATAAGTCCGCTGCGACATGAGCTGGATTGGCATTTGAATCTGCGACGACAAGTATTTCGCTTGGGCCAGCGATCATATCGATATCAACTTTTCCAAAGACCATTTTCTTGGCCGCTGCAACAAACACATTGCCTGGACCGACGATTTTATCGACTGGGGCGATGCTTTCCGTCCCATAAGCAAGGGCAGCCACTGCCTGGGCTCCCCCGACGGTATAAATCTCATCGACGCCGATCACTTGAGCCGCCGCCGCAAGTTTTGGGGACAGTCCGCCTTCCTTGGCCGGAGGCGTCACCATGACAATCCGTTTGACGCCAGCAATTTTTGCCGGGATGGCATTCATCAATACGGAGGATGGATACAAAGCCCGGCCGCCGGGAACATAAATTCCGACCGCTGCAAGAGGCAAAACCCGCTGGCCCAGATAAATGCCATCTTCTTTTTCAAGTTCATAGCCATGCTGGATCTGGGCTTTATGGAAGTATTGAATATTTTCAGCCGCTTCCTGCAGCGCAGCCATAAATTCTGGATCTACTTTCTTTGCCTGGGCTTCAATATCTTCTACCGGAACACGCAAGGCCTCTAAAAAGACACCATCGAATTTTGCGGTGTAGTCTTTGAGAGCCTGGTCGCCATTTTGGCGGACGTCTTCGATAATATGGGAAGCCGTCAGCAGCGTTTGAGGGGAAATCTCATAGACCCGGCTGGCCAGATAACTGGCGAGTTCTTTCTGGTTTTCTTTATTCAAGGCTTTAAGCATTTTGATTCACCGCCCTTTTCAAGTCATCGAGGACTTTGGTAATTTCTTCTTTTTTCAATTTCCAGCTGGCTTTATTGACAATCACGCGCGCAGAAATATCGGCGACCGTATCGAGCACCTGCAAGCCATTGGCTTTGAGGGTGCTGCCGGTTTCCATAATATCAACAATGCCATCGACCAGCCCAATTAAGGGCGAAAGCTCGACTGAACCATCAATCTTGATGATTTCTACATCCATATTGCGGGATAGAAAATAAGCTTTTGCGACATGTGGATATTTCGTGCCAATGCGAATGCGGCCTTTTTTGGCAAACAGGTCTGCTTGGGGAAGTGCTGCGACAATAAAACAGCAGCAGCCGGTTCTCAAATCGAGCATTTCATAGTAGTTGGCTGCTTCGTTTTCCATCAGGGTGTCTTTGCCCACCACCCCAAGATCAGCGGCCCCATGATCAACATAGGTGATGCAGTCGTTGGATTTGACTAAGATATAGTCAAGATCATGCACCGTATCAGGAAGAACCAGGGCCCGGCCTTTGTTGCGGACTTTTTCGGTTCCATAGCCGGCCATTTCCAGCATGGACAGCGTTTTGTCTTCCAATCTTCCTTTGGTAAGTGCAATGCGTAAACTCATGGGCGTTTCTCCTCTTCCAAAACCAGCTGATCGAGACTCTCATCGCAGACCAATCGAACCGGCCCTTCCAGGCGTCTGGCCTTGGCCAGTTCAAATGCACTGAGCGCCAGCGTAGATGGATAACGGATTATCGTCAGTACCCGCTCCTCTTCCACCTCGTACAAGTCGGCCAGCGGTTCAATTTTGAAAGCAAATCCAACAGCAGGTAAATCTTTGCCAAAGCAGGCCATCAAATTGTCATAGCGGCCGCCCGAAAGCACAGGTCCGCTGGCACCTGGCACATACGCTTCAAAAATCAAGGATGAATAATAATTGAGGTGGGGCAGTTTGCCCAGATCAAAACCAATGACCTCTTCATAACCCAGTTCAATTAAAAATTCACCCAATTGTTCCAGCTGGTTTAAAACTTCGATCGTATCGTCATCAAAAGCCAGTTCTTTAGCCCGCTTGAGCATATCCAGTCCGCCGTCTAATAAGGGGAGCTGGATAAAGTACTCGCGCACCTGCTCGGGCAGATCGAAACGGTCTAAAAATTCACCCAGCTCAACCATCGATTTGCGATCCGTCAGGTCCGCTAAAATCTGAATGTCTTCCGGATTGGCAAATACTTTGGCTGCCGCATTTTCGAGCAGTCTGGCATCTGAAAATTCAAGCCGGTAAGTTTTCAAGCCGCAGGCTTTCAGCGCTTCTAAAGCACAGACAACAACTTCGGTATCTTCTTGGCTGCCGATCAGTTCAATGCCGCAATCCGTGGATTGAGCGCTCCGGCCGGTAAATGCTTTTCGAAATTTCCAGACTTCACTCAAGTAGGAAAGCCGTAAAGGCGGTTTGGCATTTTGCAGTGAAGTAGCAGCCAGCCTTGCAATGGGGACAGTCATATCCATTCGCAGCGAGAGAATATCCTGGTTTTCATCAATCAATTTGAGCATGGTGCGGTCTTGTAAATTGGCAAATGCCTGGTTATAGGTCTGATAGTATTCAAGGGCCGGGGTCTGCACTTCTTCAAAGCCGAAGCTGTCGAAGACTTGCTGGATGCGGCTGGTCAGCTCTTTGCGCTTTTGCACATCGCCAGCCAGGATATCCCGGTTGCCAAGCGGAGTCCTGAGTTCCATTGGGTTCCTTTCTAACCGAAAACAATCCGGTTTGTTTTTCTGTACAAATCAACAAATGCTCTTGCATTTCGTTCTTTTTCGTTCAGTTCATCAAAGTTCCATTCAGCAAGCAGAGAATAAAAAAACTTCCATCCAAAAGGACGAAAGTTGATTTCGTGTTCCCACCTTTATTCACAGTTTCCTCACGAAAACTGCCTCAGTGACTGTTAACAGTCGGTCCGATAACGAGGACAAACGGGATCCCATTTCCTGAATCCGGCTCCGGGATGTGTTTCAAATCGGCCTATGACTTCTTTGCACCCACCAGAAGCTCTCTTGACACGGATCCGACTTTACTGATTCCCTTCTTTGCCGCTGAATTTACAAGAATTCTAGACACTGCGGTTTTTTCTGTCAAACCATTTGAAACTTTTTTCAGAAAATCAAGCCGGTTCGTTTTCTTTTCCAGCCTTTTGCGCCTACAGCAAGCCAAGCCACTTGAAGGCGTTATACAAACCATCTTGATCGATTGCACTCGAAACATAGTCAGCCACTTGCTTGGTTGCCTGCGTTCCATTGCCCATGCACACTGCAAGATCGGCAGCTTCCAGCATTGGAATATCATTTTCGGAATCTCCAATTGCTGCGATTTCGTATTGGCCGGCTACCCCCAGCTCTTCAAGCATTTCTTTGATGGCTTTGGCTTTGTTATGGTGAACATCCGTCAGTTCACCGCGAAAAAATGAACCGGCCCCCGCTGAAGGGTTGAATCGGTTTTTATATTGCAAAATATCGAAGCCAAGCTTTTTCGCCATGGGCTCAAGATCAAAAGGTCTTTCCGAGTCGAAAATAATCTTGACCAGTATGTTGTCATTTTTTGGATTCATATGAGAGAGCGGGTAGCGGATCGATGGATCTTTGCGGTCTTCTTTGGCAAAGAAGATCATGCGCCGGAACGCATATTTCGGATCATCAAATCCCCAGTCGTTGCCCTCCAAGCCATATCCAGCCCCCTGAGACTTTAAATAGGCCACCATCTGCTCCACCTTTTGGGGATCCAGATAATCCTGGCGGATGCATTCTTTTCCTTTAAATAACTGCATCCCGGTGGCCAGGCAATAGCCGTCAAAATCAGCATCCCACAAGAATTCCGGGATATCAACATGGCGCCGACCGGTATTGATAAAAATCAGATTGCTGTTGGCTCTTGCCTGTTCAATGGCTGTCCAGGCTGATGCCGGGACCACTTCCCGGTCCCATAACGTTCCATCCAAATCGATAAAGACTGCTTTTTTTCTGGCTGGATCGCATTTACGGGCAAGATCGCTCTCGCTTTTTGAATGGGTTGTATGTAAAGGATGACACTCCATATTCTGCATGGTTTCCTCTTTCTATTTTTCACTTGTGAAAACATTGTTTTACAGGCAGACCATATCGGATTTTCTACGAATGGAAAGGCATTTTCGGACCTTGCCAGATCTTTTTGCCATGAAGCGCATACATCTCACTGACTCCTTGATATAAAGCAAGAATCGCAAAAGCAAATAAGAACCAGACACCGACCAGACGAAGCGGATGCAGATTGAAAATATCGGCAATCCCCATGCAGATAAAGCCGGTGCATACAAACAAGTGTTCGCAGAAGATATAAACCGGCATGCTTTTGAGCAACGGCAAAAAGCATAACATATACAACCCGCCGACAAGCAGAATCGTCGACAGCATCCAGGAATGGAAGGTTGTCTCTAAAGAGTTCATCATGACATAGGCTTTGGCAATCTGCGTTAAGCCGCCCGCAAAGCCTAAAATGACCGACAAAATCAAATTAATGTTTCCATGCGGATCCTGACGGCGTAAATTCATCCGGCTGCCGGTAAAGGCAGCAATGCCAAGGCTGAGCTGTAAAAAGCCCGTGACAAACATTGCATCCGGCTGGACTTTGACAATGGCTCCCAGCCAGGTCATCAAAGCAAACATCGCAAAGACAAACTGCAAAGCAGGATCCGGCGAGACACAATAGCTGTCACCGATTCTGGCCGGCGCAACCATTTCCATCTTTTGTTCCGCCATCACGGAAGGCTGTTCCATGGAAGGCAGTACTGCTCGGGAATGTAAAGGTGAATTTTGAAGATTTTGATTCATAACATCCTCTTTCTAGCTTTAAAAAATCGCAAGATAATCGCTTTTATTGTAAATTTTTGCCAATTTCTCCATTCATGGCGTGACCACATTCTTGAAGTCATGACAAGCAGCGCACGAATGCTCTTTCGATCTTCTTTCAAGGAAAGCCATATTCTGCTTTTTGGCTCCAAATCCAAAAGAATGCTGACGATCTTTCCTTCACCAAGCGATCTTATTTTGCCCCCTTTCTCTATCCTTTCTTTTTTGGGCAAGTAAAAAAGGCCGTGACAACTCTTAGCTGGCACGGTCTAAATGGACTACTTTTAAGATGTTTTAGGTTCTTTGACTTCCCTTTTTTGAGCAAAGAATCAACAAGATTGTGCTCAAAAAGGACCAAATCAAGAACGCTTTAGAAGCGCGTCTTACGCGGGTAAGCCTCATTCCCGTTATTCGTGAACTCATTGAGGGCAATGCCTGTTCCAGGATGCTCAATCATCTTGTAAACCACATCATCAGGAACGGTGACGGCCTGAATGCCCGCCTTGGTCAGTTCATGAACCTGACGGGTATTTTTAAAGGAAGCAGCAACGACTTTCGCAGGCAGCTGGTGGACTTTGAGCATTTCGATCAGGTCTTTTATGGCTTCAACGCCATTACCATCATCATCCATGCAGTTCACATAGGAGACCCGATAATCAGCACCATTCATTGCTGCCAGAAAAGCTTGGCCAGGCGTGTAGATGGCAGTCGCCAAAACGCCAATCCCCTCTTTTTTTGCCTGCTCGAAGGCCATCGTCGCCCATTCGGTCTACAGCTGAAAAGGGCCGCTTCGCTTAAACCCTTGTCAGCTTACGACCGCCTGTGCACTCAGGTCTTTCATCGAGCGAAGCGACGGTGGAAAGCCTTTAGAGCAGCCGCCAAAAAAAGAATACTGGTCACTCAGGTCCGCAAGCGGCTGCACCTTTCGCGGATTCCTGTAGCAGAGGTATGGACTACTAGTCAGACCTCAGTTAGCATCCGCTTCCCCATCGAAAGTACAACAGCCTCTTATTTTCTCGTGTTTAGAGTGTTTGTTCAGTACGGTCGATGATGTCATCCTGGGTCTGCTTGGACAACACATTGAAGAAGGCCGAATAGCCAGCTACCCTGACAATCAGATCCTGGTGTTTTTCGGGATGGGCTTGGGCGTCCAACAAAGTCGCTTTATCGACGACGTTATATTGCACGTGGTAGCCTTTGAGCCGGTTGAAGAAGGTGCGCATCAGCACTTCCAGTTTCATCCGGTTTTCCGCGCTCGAAAGAATAGCTGGCGTTACTTTTTGGTTGAGCAGCACGCCGCCGGTAATTTTTCCTGTAGGCAGTTTGGAAACCGACTTCATCACGGCTGTCGGGCCGCTGCGATCCATCGAATGCGCTGGCGAGCAGCCTTCCGCAAGTGGTTCGTGCGCCTTGCGGCCATCAGGGGTAGCCATCGTGTCCCGCCCCTGGCCAACATTGGCAGAGATTGAAGAGGTTCCCGCATAGCGGATGCCGCCAATCGGCCCGCGGCCATAACGGGTATTGGGGTATTTCTTGATTTCTCGAATGTAGGTATCGTATACATCAACCACCAGCTGGTCGGCTTCATCGAGATCGTTGCCATATTTTGGAGCATTTTGAATGAGCAGTTTGCGGATTTCTTCGTTGTGCTCACCTTCAAAATTGTTTTGCAGCGCCTCCATCAGCTCATGGCGGCTGATTTTCTGTTCGTCATAGACCAGCTTTTTAATGGCTGCCAAAGAGTCTGCCATATTGGCAATTCCAATCTGCAGGCCGGAAATGAAGTCATAGACGGCACCGCCTTCTTTAATCGTTTTGCCCCGGCCAATGCAATCCTGGGTCAAAGCCGAACAAAGAATATCCGGGACTTCTTTTTCGGAAACCAGATCCACCGCATTTTCAGTGATAACGCTGGCCCTGGTCAGCTCGATCATCGTCTGGTCAATGGCTTTCTTTAAATCGTCATAGGTTTCCATGTCTTCAAAATGGCCGGTAGGCGAGGCAAACCGTCTTTGGCTGGTCTGGTCAATACCGTCATTCATCGCCGTTAGGAATAGTCCCTAATCTAACTGATTGTTTAACACAAGATAACATCTGAGTTCTGAAGCTTTCTTTTTATGACATGTTAGAATTTCTCTCAAAAGGAGGTTCGCTATGTCTATTCATTCAGAAACGAAAGAATTCATTACACAACTCCATGACCGTTTTGAACCCTTTCTTGATGAGAAACAGTCTCGTATTTTCGCTGGCATCATTGCAGATCTCTATGGTCACGGCGGCATTGCCTTCGCTGCCTCCACCTGCAATAAAGCTCGCAATACAGTTGTAGCTGGCATCAAAGACTCCCATGAACCTCAACCCGAAGAATCCTCTATAACTCAAAGTGGATCAAAAAGAGTTCGTCGTGCTGGTGGTGGCCGACCTGCTGCTCAAGATAAAAACCCTGAATTAGATGAAGCCATTGAAAAAATCGTAGGTGCTTCTACATATGGAGATCCGGAAAGAGTCCTTGTCTGGACGACTCTTAGCCTGAGGAAGATCTCTGATCTATTAGAACAATACGGTATTCAAACAAACCGTAATGTAGTAGCTAAAAGACTAAAAGCTCTTGGCTATAGTAAACAGCAGAATCAAAAGAATGCTCAGGTTGGTAAGTCTCATCCTGATCGCAACGCCCAATTTGAGTTCATCAATAAAACAACTACAGAA
>JADGIS010000209.1 GCA_015233825.1 Erysipelotrichaceae bacterium RD49 | reverse complement strand
AAGGCAGATTCAAACCAACACAGGCTTTCTGGACAATAAGTTATCCTAAACAGATTATTTAGAAAGGTGTTGCTTGGCACCTCTTTTCAATGCGCCCAATTTTTGGAAAACATGAGGCTAAAAGACAGTCTTTGGATAAGAATATAATCTCTAAAAGATAGGCGTAGTGGGAAGGTAATTAATAAATTGCCAATATTGATCGAAAGATACTATTTGCCGCCAAACCGAATGGCATTGAAATTTTGATCCCCATTCGCTATCTTTTTTTGGCACTCCCTACGATCTTATCCTGTATGGCGATGAAATCGACACCGCTCATATTAACCTCAAGGACATCCGCAACCAGGTGCCGGTAGAAATGGGATTGTCAAAACTGGCGGCTGAAAACGGGCTGCAGTTTATGAACCAGGCTTCCATTAATGAACAAGCACGGCAAGCCTTAAAAACCTCGATTGTTCTCAACTTGTTTTCTGAACTGATCGTGCTTTCTGTTCTTGTGATGATTCTTCAATTATCAAGAATCACAGTGAAAACAGAAACCAGTCAGTATCAGGCCCTTTTAAAACGAATCGGGCTTCCAAAACGATATGGAGAAAAGATCGCTGCGGGTGCCAGCGGGCGGCTGCTGGCTGGTACAGTTCTCCTTGAAATTGTCATCACCTTCTTCTATCTTTACTCCTTATTACACAATGGTTGTGGCCTGAATGATTTGTTCAAGTTTGGAATTTATGCAGGAGTGGTTCTTATTTTTGTCGCTGCTATAGCTGGTTATACATTCGGAATCATGGACTTGAAAATGAACAAAAGGTCCAAGGGCAGCATGGAATGACTTCAATACCGATGTCGTGTACTTTTTTATCTCCCTCAAAGGTTGTCTTAAAGCTTGCACTCTAAATTGCTGAACTGCATTCCAGTAACCCTAAAAGTGTTAATTGCAAGGTAAATGTTTTCTGAAATTCAGTACTAACTACAACTACCTTATTGAGATTGAAGGAGCTAATCTGATGATTATAAGGTCTCTGAAAAAGCAACAAGACAAAAAGCACTAGAGTACTAACGCATGAACGGCGGCAGAATGTTTCAGCATTCTGCCGCTCGTTTTATTCGTGGATTCAGTAAAAAAACGATGGCTTTTGACGTTGTAAAGCCATCGTTTTTTTACTGAAAATATAGGATTGAATTTATGAAAATGCGACCGACAAAAGTATCACAGGTAAATTTCTGTTTGTTTAACGTGAACAATTAGATTTGCAATCGATGCTTCAGACTCTCTTTTATCTTTATATTGCGAACAATTTTGGTCGAATTCACTAAGAAAAAGGCTTTTGTCAGGCCCATCTTTATGAAGAGATTATTGGGCAGGCTGTACATTCGGATCCTGAGCTGTCTCTGGATTTTGGGAAGCATTTGGATCAGCGGCTTGCTGCTGGCTTTGCTGGGCGTGTTGGGCGGCGTAGCTATCGATAGAGGCCTGCGGGGCATGGGAAACCGAAGAGTTTTGTTCAGATGGTTTCACGTACTCTGGAGCATCAGGGTTTTCCATGATGTAATCGGAAATTGCAGCCGCAATGGCTTTGGCAGCCTTGTCCTGTTCGTTGGGGTCGGTTAACTTCTGGAAGTCAAACGCATTGGTCATGAAGCCCAGTTCCACCAGGGTAGAGTGGATGTCCGACAGGGTTACCAGTTGATACAGTTGGTTGTCAATGATGCTGTAGTTTTGCGTCCAGCCAATCGAAGTGAGATTATCGCCAATTTTATTGGCCAGATCTTTCATGACGGTATCGGTTGGATTGACAAAGAAGACCATTCCTTCAACGGTTGTGTCTTCGGGAAGTGCATTGCAGTGGATGGAGAAGAAATAGTCAGCGTTCTGTGTCGTCTGCTGTTCCTGACGATAGTTTAAATCGGCCTCCTCGCTTTCAAACCAGGGGGTTTCATCGGTCGACCGAGTGAGCTTGATGTCGATGTTAGGATTCAATTCTTTTAAATATTGCGCCACTTTATTGGTGATCGATAAGTTAAGGTCTTTTTCGAGAACGTCATTGGTAACGTTGCCCCCATCAATACCGCCATGACCGGCGTCCAATAAGACCGTGGCCACAATTTCATGCTGGTCCTTATAGGTTTTATAGGTAATCGAATCATCATCAGCCGCTGAGGCATTGGAACTAGCCGCTGGATTGGGATCACTTTCCGCAGCGGGATCATCCTTTGTAGTGATGGGAGTATAGGTACGAGTAAACAAGGTGCCATAAATCACGAATGAAACAACGCAAAGTCCAATTGTATAAAGCACCGCAATCATTTTGATGTTTTTCAAATTCGGACTGCTGTTTTTAGCCATAGCGGATTTCCTCCATTAGTCGTTAAAGACGTTAAAAAACATAACCAAGAAAAATGAGGATTTTAGTCAGGATTCTTCACAGATCATCGAATTAGCTGCTTCAAAGCATATCTAGGCAAGCATTCACTTTATCTACCAGCTGTTTCTGCATTGAATGGTATGTTAGAGCCTAGAGGCTGTCAAGAATAACAGTGGAAAGAGTAATGATTGCAGTGCTTTTTATTGTTTATGAATATTTGAGTCTGACTAGACCTTCTGTGCTGCTTAACGATCCAAATGCGATCGTTACCGCATGGCTGTTAGCCATGGCGACTAGCTGCAACGGATATCGGTCTGTGGTTACTATATTGACATCGTTGGTTCAGCCGACGTTTTTAAGGGCGTTATTCATATTGGAAAACAGTGGGTGGGCTTGCAAATCATCGGGATTGATAGAGAAGGTCATGGGCTCTGCTGTCCAAATGGGTCTAAATGGTTATTCAAGCTTAGAATTTATGTAGGTGTGGATCTTATTTTTATGGATGTGGTTTTAATTTGAGCCAAATGTGAATACAAAAAATCTTCAGTCCGTAACACTTCTGTAACACTTCAAGAGTATAAACAAGTCAGATATGAAAAGTCAGATATGAAAAGGAAACCTTACGAGAACCTGATGGAGCAGCCGATGGATTTCAGGATGCTGCAAAGCTTAGATTTTAGCTTTGTATCTGCACGAAACATCAATATGATTGACCACTTTAACTCTTGCTAATTTCCCTATCCGCAGATCTTCTTTCAATTGAAGAAAGAAGAAGGTTTATAGAGCAGAACTCATGAATTGTCCCCCATGATTTCTGCTTTTTTTATTTTGTAACCTGAATTCCTGCAGAATTGGGGAACTGTGAACCTCCCCGCCCAAACGGACAAATGCATCAGTATCTGTCCTAAAAAGAACCTTTAAAATGGTCCATTTGGATGGGGCTTCAGGAGCCGAAACGGATATGGTCGTGTGAACCGAAGTTCAAAAACGGACATTTCCTGTTCAAAAATGCCATCACGTCTCAGTAGTCCAGAGCATGTTCACCGGCTCATACCCGAAAGGGCTGATGTCTGATTGAACTGACCGGTTTTGCCTCTGGCAAGCTGGTCTTTTTTGCCTGAGTCAGACATTTTGTTTTGAATTGCCTGCTTTGATGCAAATGAGGATTGGATTCGCCATACATCAGCTTCGAA
>JADGIS010000208.1 GCA_015233825.1 Erysipelotrichaceae bacterium RD49 | reverse complement strand
AAAGATTCAGATTTTTTAGATCTAGTAGGTAAACGCCCTGCAGTGGGTGTAAAGCAAGTCGGATCCTCTATGGAGAAGATGCATCTTTGAAGGAATGTCGTAATTGTCGCGATATTTTCCAACTGTACTGTTTTTGACGATTACATTGCTTGGACTTGTCTTTGCTCTGAATCTCGGGCCGACAGCAGGCTGGACATCCATGATTGTTCTGGGCTGCTTTGCGGCTTTGATCATTGGCTTGATTGCTTTGATTGGGTGGGAAAAGAAAGCTGCAAACCCTCTGATTCCCTTACAGTTATTCAAGAACAAAGCGTATGTGATCCTGCTGCTCACTTCGGGTCTGCTCATCATTTACCTGACCGCAATCAACTCCTATGTCCCACAAGCTCTACAAAGACTGATGGGCCAGTCAGCTGCGGTGTCCGGTACCGTACAGATTCCAAGAACGATTCTTTCAATCATCATCCCTGGTCTGGCTGGTGCCTGGGTAGCGCGCAGTACGAATAATATTTGGAAGGCATTGGCAGTCGCAGCGGCTTTATTGATTATCTCCTGCTCTTTGTTGGTCTTTATCGGACCAAAGATGCCGCTCTGGTTTGTGATCACTATGATTGCGCTTACCGGAGCTGCAGATTCTTTCCGCACCGTGTCGACCATGCCGGCCGCCCAATCTTTGCTAAAGCCTAAAGACATGGGAATTGGGACTTCTATGGTTGGCTTTATTATTTCATTATCTGGAGTGATTGCCTCGGCATTGTTCTCAATCGCCTATAATACCCTCGTTCATGCCACCCCTGGTGATCGCGGCTTGATTGACGGCATTGATACGGTTCTATTGATCTCAGCAGCAGCGGCGCTAATCGCCTTATTGTTGGATGTCCTTGTCTTTAGAGTCATTTATCCAAAAGTTTTGGCCAAAGCTAAGGCAGAGCATTAAGAATGGAAAGTCAGGTTTTATGAGCCTGGCTTTTTTGGTGCCTGCAAAAAAGAAAATGAATAGTGTGATCAAAAAATGGCATGATCAGCGATGGAGGGGCAGACCATTATGGCCATCTGGAATCGGAAAGATGTTCCACCTGCCTTTTTTCTTCAAAAAATTGATGGGTGATTCAGGCAAATGGGATTGAAAAGAGAAGCAAAAGCATCAGGCAGACTAGATAGAGAACAAGAATTGCAACCTGATATTTAGAAACGAACAAAAAATGATGAGAATAGTATCCATAAAGGACAAATCCAAGAGAATGAAGAATGGTAAAATATGGGATAGATCCTGCTTTTTATGGGATTAAAATAAAACAATACAACAGAACTGAAAAAACAGACATAGGAACGCCCAAAATCAGCCGTCCAATCCGTATTGAAAATGTTTCAGAAAGCGCTAAACCTGACATTTATCCGAAAACTTTCTAAATAAAGTCATAAGGGCACATGAACGACAAGTAAAGGGAAAATAAGGATTAGCGGGCCAAATGGGCCCTTTTTTTATACTGAATTTCCATTTCTGCCTTGCATTGCGGACTTCTTCCGACAAAAATAGAAACAGATGAATTTCTGAACCAGGCCAAAGGCTATATAATCTTTAACAGATGAGTGCTAAATTTTAGTGCGATTTGAATTTATTCAGATTTGTATTGGAATCCTGTCATCTCGACCTGTGATTGCACCTTGGCGGCGCTTTTAGAGTGATTGTTTGTCGGTGGTTCAGAACTCTGATTGAACGAGAAAAGATTTTCAGACCGTTTTCTGAATTCACTCATCATAAAGCGAAAAGCAATCATTGGAAAACTTTTCACAGAACAGGAGAGAGAAATGAGACTAAAACCGTCAAAAGTAGCCGCTGCTGTTCTGAGCACGGCACTGGCAGCAGGATCGCTGCCCGTATTTGCTCAGAACCAGGCAAGTGGCACTCCATACGTAGAAGCCTACACGATCGAAGAAAACGAGAATGATGCTTACTCCTATACGAGAGAAAGTGTCTATACCTGGCCATCCCCTGAAGAAATTTCCGCTCTGACTGCCCCATACCGGGACAATCTGGCTGGCAATGGGGTCATTGGGTTCTTCCTTTCCTGCGGTGATGATATGGCGGCCGCAATTATTGCCCGCGGAGTCAACGATGGAATCGTGAACTTAAGTGATCCGAATGACTGTGCAACAATCCAGCATATGAAAGATTCAATCTTTTACTTGCGTCAGGCCAACGAAATCCGTGCGATGTACGGTGTAACGCAATTGAGCGTCGACCCTGTATTGATGGCTGTTGCAATTGTTCAGGCTGATGCCTCGAAAGGTGTCCTGGCCCACTCTGAACTGTATCCCGTTTCTGAAAACCTCGCGATTGGTGGAACGATTGGAACTCCAATGGGCGTTTCTTCCTATGGCAACCCCTTTGATACCTGGTATATTGCCGAAAGTCAGCGTGACTATAACAATGGCCACTTTTTGAACCTGATCCGCAATACCTTTGTCACCACAGGTTTTGCGGTAGGAACCAACTGCACCATTATGCCTTATTCCAATACGATCTATTCCCAGACTTTTGGATATGGCCCGATCAATGGCAAGTCCTACAGCATTGGTGACTATGAAACGATGCTCTATACCTTTACGGATGCCGGCTTCATTGACCAGGAACATGGGGAAATAACCCCGATGCATCGTTTGTATAATCCGTATACAGGGGAGCACTTATTTACCGCAGATTTAAACGAGAAAAACGTTCTGGCTTCCATTGGCTGGCAATATGAAGGAATTGGCTGGTATGCCCCAAAAGAAGGACTGCCGGTTTACCGTGTTTACAACCCCAACAGTGGTGACCATCATTACACCATGGATAGTGCCGAGCGCGATGCCTTGGTTGGCTTGGGCTGGGTAGATGAGAATGTCGGCTGGTATTCCGATCCACTGGAACGGGTACCGCTGCACCGCCAGTTTAACCCAAATGCATTTACAGGAACACATAACTATACAAAAGACGAAACGGAAGCTGCAGCCCTTGTGGGAATGGGCTGGATTGCTGAAGACATCGGCTGGTATGGGGTTCAATAAGCGGGCCTTGATGAACTTGAAGAAGCTGTCCAGGTGATGGCTTCTTTTTTATTGCCTGCGCATATCCGTGAACAGCAGGTGGAAAGCGGCGCCAAGGGAAAAAACAAGAGTAACTATGGTCAAAAAGAAAGAGAATGGGGCAGGCAGCGATCAGACATGAAGATCATGCTGACTAAAGGCTCAAAATCCTGGACATGGTATAATCCTGAATGAATGGAGGCTGGAATGATGGCTCAGACAAATGTTAGTTTTGAAATGAACGAAAAACTTCGCGATCAGATGGCAGAAATCTGTGATGAATTAGGCATGGAAATGGAAGATGCATTCAAACTGTTTGCCAAGAAGATGGTGAACGAACAAGAGATTCCATTTGAAGTAACAGTTAACGACATTCCTAACGACGATGCAGATTCAACAGTCGTTCGAATTGTCAAGATCAGTGCAATCATTGCTGCTGTAGCAGCCGTAGCTTCACTGATTGTACATCTGCTTCGCAAAATCCGCTAAGGAACGCCTTGAAAATAAGTCCCTATAAGTCAGCTTTTGAACCCTTTGATTCGATAGTTCCATTTATTTACTTTCCCAAAGTATGTGATATCGATGGCATCCATCTCTTCGTCTGAAACTTTTT
>JADGIS010000207.1 GCA_015233825.1 Erysipelotrichaceae bacterium RD49 | reverse complement strand
TGTACAATACTATTATACCAATCAACTTACAGGCAAAAATAGGAATAAATCAATTCGCTAGAGCAGTGGCTCTTTGTCTGTGCTCGATGAACATGAGGTGCTGTTTTGCACTTTTATCGGGCGCATCATAATCAATTATCTGTTTTGGAGTTGAAAATTTATGGACTGTATATCAAAACCATTCGATCGGATCTTGGGATTTCTTCAAAGGATCTGGCTAAACAATTTAATTACAGCGCACCAAATCTCAGCCGAATTGAAAAAGGACAGCAAGAATGTACCCAAGAGACCTTTATGGCTGCCGTTGATGTTTTTTCAAAGACGGATCCACACTATATTTTTAATTCCAGTAAGCAGCTGAAAGTTGAGGCCCTTCAAACGTTGAAATCGTTTCTCAGAAATTATATGAGTGGCTTCCAGGCAGAAGGCCTTCGTGAGATTCGCTCTTTTATTACGCCAGCGGCCCGGCTTCATTCTTATGCCTATTTTGAAGTGCGGCTTCTCAACCTGATTCAGGACTATTTTCAGGAAAAAGATATCAGTGCAATCCATGAGATTCACGGATGGATTGAAACCTATGACTGCTCGTTTTTGCCGGAAGAGTTTGTTTTTATCGTCTATGAGCTGTCGGGATTGGACGCTATGAATAGGCGGATTTTAGAGCATCCGAAAAATTCTTTAAGAAAGCACAGATTATTGGGGGACACTTTCAGCATCCTGGCTATCGAGCTCTTGCCCAGCTCCATACAATCGAGGTTTTCCAAAGTAAAATGGAGCATGCTCGCGCTTTGCTTTTGTTTGATGAATGCCAGGCTGGTTTTGCCAAGATGGGTGCTTTTCGCTGGGGAATACAGCTCGATCTTTTAAAAGGAAAAACGTATACCATGCTGCGCAGGTATGATTTGGCTCAAGAACTATTTTCCAAAGCGGAAAAGCAGATGGAGCAGATTTCGTTGCTTTCTGGAAAACGGCAGTTAGCTGAAAGCAAAGCCTGGATGTATTTGAAAATGGGGGATTATCGCGAATGTTTGAACTGGGTCCTAGAAGCCCGCTCATATAGTTCGACATTGCCTTCGTTAAGCATTGTCCGGGTGTGGAGTACCTGGAAACTATGCAATGGAAAGGAAACGGCGGATGTGATCCACCAGGAACTCAGCAATCTTTCTAAAAATGGCCCAGAGGGATTTGTTCGCAATGTGCTCTTGCTGCTCCGCTACTATCTAACCGATAATGAACGGCTGCTTTTGCTTACCTATGATAAATTGATGAACCAGATCAAGGAGTATCCAGATCTCGATGCGGATTTGCTGGTATATGATTTGATGACAGACTATTTCATCAAGAAAAAGGATTATAAGGAAGCAATTGTTTATGAGCGTCAAAAGATTGCTTACTTGAAAAAATAAGATGGTTTGGACGCTTTGATTTTTAGATTTCCGTGCTGAGACCAACAAGGTACGCTGATCATTTTCATTGATTCGATTGAGGTTTGGTCCAGCTTGCCAATGGATGAGACAAAAAAATCCGGATCTTGGTCCGGACTTTTATTTTGGATTTGGAAAGACAGTTCAGCCATCCAACTATAAGGGGAACGCCTCATTTCAAGAGATATTGGGCTTGGAGATATCTCTTCGTGTTTCTGGTTTGGACTCAACTATTTTTGCTGGATGTACTGGCCTTCTGCGTTGCAGTCACTGTTGATGCCATCTTCATCGCGCTGAGCATCCTGGATAGCGCAGGCATTGATTGTGCCATTGTTTCCGGATTGACCAAAGGAGTCCTGCAGATTAGTAATCTGTTCTTTTGCGGATGTTTTTGCTTCGGATTCAAATTGATTTGACATAGGTAGTGTCCTCCGTTCTGATGTTTCGACCGGATCCTTTTCTATAGATCTGGTATTCCTTTTTCTGAACCGATTATAGAGAATGCAGGAATTAAAAATCACTTCTATTGAACGAGAAAATAGAGAGACTCAAATTGATGCCAGAGCAAGAGATGACCAAAGTCGAAAAAGAGTCTTTCGCTTGAATCCACTTGGATTCACTTGGAAAACTGAAGCTGCGATCCACAAGAAGTGAATCGAACCGGAAACGGTGGCAGCCAATACCGGCTATCTAAAAAGATGCTTTTGTGAAAAAATGACTTATGTGGACTATCAAATCTTTCCGGTGTAGCATAAGTATCCGGTGAGAGTGATGCCTATCAAGGCCTGGTTTTGACAATGAAAGCCCTGTCGGCTATGAAAAAGATGAGAGTCTATCTGCAATCACCATAGGAAAACTGAAATTGATGAAGTATACAGAGGAGAAACGATGAAAAATATCCGTACTGAAGCAATGCAATGCTATCAATGCAAAAACCCCCGCTGCAGACAAGGCTGCCCGATTCATACCAATATTCCCGAAATGATCCGTCTGCTCAAAGAAGATCAGGTCATGGACGCGGCGACCATGTTGTTTGAAAACAACCCATTGTCGATTGTCTGCTCTTTGGTCTGCGATCAGGAAAAGCAATGTGAAGGTGCCTGCATCCGCGGGATCAAAGGCGATCCAGTTGCGATTGGCGATATTGAACAATATATTTCCAATTCCTGCTTTGAACGGATTCGCTTAAATCTCCAGCCAGAAAACGGCAAGCGGGTGGCAGTGATTGGATCAGGTCCTGCTGGATTGACCATTGCGGTGCTTTTAAGACAAAAGGGCTATAAGGTGACGATCTTTGAAGTCCGGGAAAAGATTGGCGGCATTATGCGCTATGGCATTCCGGATTACAGGCTGCCTCGAACGATTCTGGATCGTTACTATGACAAATTGAAGAGCCTTGGCATCCTGTTCCGCCCGAATATGGCCATTGGCGGGGCAATCGGGATCCAGGATCTGCTTGATGACGGCTATGCATCGGTCTTCATCGGTACAGGAGCCTGGAAGCCAAGACGCTTGAATATTCCAGGCGAGACCTTTGGCAATGTTCAATACGCAGTGAACTATTTAAATAATCCGGATGTTTATGATTTAGGCGAGAAAGTCGCGGTCATTGGTGCAGGCAATGCGGCGATGGATGCGGCCAGGACGGCTGTTCGCAAAGGCAGCCGGGACGTAACGGTTTATGTCCGCCGCGATAAAGTTGCCGCCTCACAAGACGAGATGGACTTGGCGATGATCGATGGCGTGAAGTTTGAATACATGAAAGCGCCGGTTCGAATTACAGATGATGGCGTATTCATCGCGGATACGTTCTTTGATGAAGAGGGCAAACTGAAGATCAGTGAAGAAAGTGCCAAACTGGTTCCAGTCGATACGGTGATGGTCGCCGTTTCTCAGGTACCGCAAAACCGTCTGGTGACTCGTGATCCGGCATTGAAACTAAATGATCGCGGTAATCTGGCCACCGACGAAGAAGGTGCAACCACGATGAAAGGCGTTTTTGCCAGCGGCGATGTCGTCACTGGCGCAAAGACGGTTGTCCACGCCGTGGGTGAATCGAAGAAGATTGCCGAAGAGATGGACCATTACATGCAATCGCTTGACCAAGACTAAGCAAAATCCTTTCTATATATATTTTCTATATATATTTTCCAATGTCATTTAGCTAAGGGATAAAGCTGTGTAAATTGTCTTTCAAATGTGAACAATCCATTTGTGGTAGTCACCTTATACAAGCTGACTACCAATAAATAAGCTTACGCATCAAGAATGTACTTT
>JADGIS010000206.1 GCA_015233825.1 Erysipelotrichaceae bacterium RD49 | reverse complement strand
GAGGAGAACAATACTGTTGATTTCCATATCGGATTAAACGGTTTGTCTTTCCAATATAGCGGTTTTCATGGTACGAGTTTCTGCTTTTCTTTAGATGCTCGGCCATTCAATGACCGAGTAGTTCACCTGCCTCTATATGTTTTGGATCCAGACCATCCATGCCTTTTTTGACCGTGAGGCTTGTCAGATCCGGCTGCTGCCGCTTTCACGCTCGCAGATTTTGAAAACGCTGATGGTTTATGGCGTGATTCTGGCTTTGGTGGCAGTAATTGCAGCCTGCTTGGTAATCTGGATAATAGGACAGATGCTCTGGATGATTTTTCCTTTTGTTCTCGTATTTATTCCAGCTTGTCATGGTCTTCGCATTTGGACTCTATATTTTGATGATCGGTTTTGAGACATTTGTTGAAATGGTGAATTTTTCGCTCATGCATGCGGTTGTTCAGATTGGCTTTTTGGAGATCGCTATTCTGATTGTGACCAACCTGATTTTGTTTATCGCAGAAGATAAGCTTTATTCGAAATCTTGCAATGTCGAATGTTGAATTTTTCGTTTGACCAGGCTTTGAAAAATTCGATTTCTTATCCTCAACAAACAAAAAACCAGTCAGCTGACTGGTTTTTTGTTTGTTCGAGCGGAAATAAAAACCGGATCCTGAAAAATGAAAATTTTAGGGATACAAGAATGCCTTATCAGACCAAACGATACCGCTTCAAGAAGTCAAGGATATGCCTGACACGCAAAAATAATTCGAAAGAATGTTTTTTTGAATGGATTCGATTCATGATCAGCTAGAGGTTCTGTTTTTACGGGGAAAAATGTTAATGAGATCTTTATCAAGGTATTTAGGCAAAATTATATTACTTGAAATATTCATTTAAGTTATGTGTTAGTCTTACATCCAATTTTTACTATTTGCTGATCTGGCCAATTCGGGAATCAAGAGCGAGAATTTAACCATAATATTTCGACAAACCAAATAAAATGTACAAATCTCTTGATAATTTCGACAGTTTACCGGTTTTATTTGACTTAAATCATGAAAATTCAGAAAATGAATACTAATTATTGCAAATATTAACGTGATTTGTGTAACGCCAAATGATTGGAAGCTTCTATAATAAAACCATCGAAAGCGCTTAATTAAAGAAGCGGATTTTAGCATTAGAAAGGAGAAAAGATTCATAATGCCAAATATTGTTGCAACTCGAATTGACAATCGCTTAATCCACGGCCAGGTGGCCACCCAATGGGCAGGTGCTGTCGGCGCAAACCTGCTGCTGGTTGCCAATGATGCAGTGTCGAAAGATCAGTTCCGTCAGGGATTGATGAATATGGCTGCTCCAGGCTATGCCCAGACGCGTTACTTCAGTCTGGATAAAACAATTAAGGTCATTGGAAAAGCCAGCCCAAACCAGAAGATCTTTTTGATCCTGGAAACGCCACAGGATGCTTTGAAACTTGTTGAAGGAGGAGTTCCAATCAAAACCCTCAACATCGGAAATATGCATATGCACCAAGGCAAACGGCAAGTCGCGACGAGTGTAGCCGTCGATGACGATGACGTTGCCACCTTCAAAAAGCTGCAGGATCTCGGTGTAACCCTCGAGATTCAGCGCACGCCCAATACAGCTAAAGAAAATGTCGAAAAACTCTTCAGCTGATCTTGATCTTTTGAAAATTGAAAATTAAAGGAGACTAACTATGCAAGTTGTATTATTGGCGATCGTAACCTTCTTGTTCGCGATTGACCAGTTCTCCCTGACCGAGATCCTTTATCGTCCAATTTGTGCCTGCCCGATTATCGGCGCCATTTTGGGTGATATCAATGTAGGTCTTGTTTTGGGTGGTACCTATGAACTGATGATGATTGGTTCCATGCCAGTTGGCGGCGCACAACCTGCCAACGTTGTAATTGGTGAAGTTGTAGCCATGGTATTTGCGGTTAAAACCGGAATGACTGTTGAACAGGCATTAGGTGCAGCCATTATCTTCTCTGTCTTTGGTACTTACGTTGTTACAATCGTGTTCACCATCGCATCTTCCTTCAACTCCTGGTGCGATGAAACTTGCTCTAGAGGTGAAACCAGCGGATTGAACCGTGCTATTCTTGCGGATGTCCTGCTGCTTGGCGGCCTGTTTGCAGTCATTGCCATTCTGGCTTACTTTGCAGGTGAATCCATTCAGCCTGCCATGGAAACCTTATCTGAAAAAGCGGCTTGGTTTATGTCTGGCCTCGGTGTAGCCGGCGGCATGATGCGCTTTGTCGGATTTGGTGTTCTGCTGAAAATCATGCTTTCCAATGATATGTGGGGCTACTTCCTGTCCGGCTTTGCAGCTGCGCTGATCGTTGGAAATATCGAAGCCTTATCCGCGGCTACTCTGGTTATCGTTGCCTTCATCGGTATCGGTGTTGCGTTAAGCAACTACTTCACTTCGGTAAATATTAAAGAAGCTGCTGCAAATGCAGGGCTGGGAGATTTCTCTGATGGCATCTAAAGAAACTGAACTCAACCTCCAGGATCTGCAGTATTATACAGATTTAACGCCAGCACCAAGAGTTGACAAAGCAACTCTGAACAAAATGATCTGGCGTTCCTGTAACCTTCAGATCTGCTTCAACTATGAACGCATGCAGGCGATCGGCTGGCTTTGGGCTATGCTTCCAGGTCTGAAAGCCGTTCATAAAAATAAAGAAGACTTAGCCATGTCCATGGCTCAAAACCTTGACTTTATCAACACCCATCCATTTATCGTAACGTTCGTTATGGGGCTTGTTCTTTCCATGGAACAAAACAAAATGGATATCCAGACGATTCGAGCGGTCCGCATTTCGACTGCTGCTCCGTTGGGCGGTATCGGGGACGCGCTGTTCTGGTTTACTTTGATTCCAATCATTGCTGGTATGACATGCGGTATGGCCATGAGCGAAAATATCATGGGTCCAATCCTGTACTTTGTTCTTGCTTTCGGCATTGAAATGGTTCTTCGTTATGTATTGATGTACTGGTCTTACAACATCGGTCTGGATGCAGTCCGCATGATGACTGCCAACGCGAAAGAATTTACTCGCGCTGCTTCCATTCTGGGTGTCTTCATCGTTGGAGCCTTAACCGCAAACTATGGTGGCGGAACGACAACAGGTATGGTATTTGCCAACGGTGAAAAACCAATTATCCTTCAGGATTACCTCAACCAGATTCTGCCTTGCTTATTGCCATTGTTATTAACTTTACTGATGTACTTCCTGCTGAAAAAAGGCTGGACACCAATTAAATGCATCCTCCTGTTATTGGTGATTGGTATTGTTGCTGGCGCATTTGGTATCCTCGGTTCTGGTTACAAGCCATTCTTCCCAGTTCCTTGGGCTACTTCTGTAGATATGCTATAGCCAGGATCAAGCCGAAAAACTCCGTGCAAGCGGAGTTTTTTTGTGGGAAAAAGCAGAAGAAACAAAAGTCAAAATGAAAAGGGACAAAAAGAAAGAAAAATACCTGTGTGAACTACTCCGTCATTGAATGGCCGAGCATCTAAAGAAAAGCAGAAACTCGTACCATGAAAATCGCTATATTGGAAAGACAAACTGTTTAATCCGATATGGAAATCAACAGTATTGTTCTCCTCTATACAGTCCGAACAGAGACATGCCCTGTTAAGACAGTGGTAGTTCATATGGCTGTACATAAGTACAGCTTCGTCTTTTAAGATCCGG
>JADGIS010000205.1 GCA_015233825.1 Erysipelotrichaceae bacterium RD49 | reverse complement strand
AGATGTGTATAAGAGACAGGTAGAATAGGATTTAATAAAGAATACAACTGCTATAATAATAAGGAAAATACCAGCAATAAAGGTTTTTCTGTTCAATTTTCCTCTGATTACATCTCCAAATGCTATTACAAGACATATTAAGATCAGTAAAGCCGAGAGCCCACCTCTAATAAATAGCAAGCATATACTTCCCAAAAGTATCAGAATTACTTCCGACACTTTTAATGAATGTGATTTTCTGTATTTAACTGCACAGTACAGTAAATAGAAAGTAACCAACATAATAAGAGAATCTTTATATCCAAAGCAAGAAAAAACTACAGGATATGGCATAAACGTTAATAATGTAGTTGCTTTTACTGCTATTCGCTTTCCATAGACAAGGTCAGCAAACTTATACACATATACAACAGCGATAGATGAAATAATCACATTAAATATTCGCACTGAAATATATGACCTTGTAATATAAAATAGTATCGATACAATCCAATACCATAAAGGTGATGCCTCTAAAGGGTTCTCCAAGAAATGATAGCCTACCCAATCTCCTACGGAAGCATAAGCTTTGACGAAAGCGTCTATATCAACAAGACTTTTGGCAGTGACTGCGTATGCTTCTCCACCTAACTCATATCTATAATCATCAAAATAGGTTGTAGCTCCCATAAAAGCTTTTTCCATACCATTATCAACTATCAATATTATTGCCAGCATTACCAACCTTATTAGCAATGCTCTTAAAAATATTTGCATCTGATTACTTGATTTTAATTTCATTGCCATTATTATTCACCGATTTTTTCCAGAGGCCAACATTTTCGTCAAATGACTTAATTATTTTCCCCGGAACTCCTGCAATTATTGAATTCTTTTCATACTTACCAGAAACTACACTATTAGCACCGATAATACATCCATCTCCAATATCTGTCCCAGCAAGAATAACTACATTTTCGCCAATCCATACATTATTGCCAATAACTACAGGAGCTGTTACTAATTTCCGTTGATTAGGAGGAATCAACGGACTATCTTGTACATCTCCTTTATAAAGTCCATGATTTGTATCGCTTATGAAACATTTAGAAGCAATTAGTACATTATTTCCAATTTTTACCTTTTCATGGGCCACAATATGAGTCATATCTCCTATTTCACAATTATTTCCAATAAAGAGAGTAAGTTCATTTCCCTGTAAATCGAAACGACAAAAGCGACCGGTCGTTAGACCTATACAGCCAGATAAAGAACTTCTTCCTCTTATATATATTGGTCTTCTTATAAACCTCGCCTGTTTCATTGTTATTTTAGTCATCAGTAGACTATAAATATTTTTTATATATTCAGATGGTGTGTATTTGTTTCCCATCGTATCATCCTCTCAATTCAACACTTCAATGATCCAACGTTTAAGACTGTACTTCTCATAAACTTCATCAGTTAGCGGAATATAGGGTTTTGTTAGAAATTTTAAAGGTAACTTAACATAGTCTCTATTAATAACTGCAACATTATTATCATTATAAAAATCATATTGTTTAATACTTTCGTTCGTAGTTATCAGCTTTTTGTTCATCCCTACCATCTCTATAGTCCGTATAGTAAGTCCTGTTTGGTTAGGGTGCTGGATATCTAAAATAATCCTACTGTTATCAACAATTCTCGCAATATCCGAAACAGACATCTTATCATAACTAAATATATCTTTAGAGACATCTATGAACTCTCTTTTTGTCAATTTATAGAAGTAAAAAATAAATTTACTTTGTAGATATAGGAACCAATAACATTGTAGTCCTTGTTCTTGAGCTATTTGTTGTACCTGTTTAATCACAGCATATCTATCCGAATGAATAGTTCCTAGGAATGAAATATCATATTTATAGTCATCTGAAGTTTTCGATTCCTTCCTAAATTGGTCAGCAAAGAACAATGGTCGAAACTTAAGAATCGGATATTTTTCACAGTCACCTAAATCAAATGAATGTAATGTATCAAAGTATTTAAATTTTTCTATGACACCCGGTATATTCTTTACAGAGTCCCAAAGATATAAGCATAATTTTGCCTTTGGATATTCAGTTCTAAAACGCTCTAAAATACAAATCGGTGTCATATCGCATTTCACAATAAGAATATAATCGTAATTTTTCATCTTATTACGGTTGATAATGTCTTCATAATATCCGATAGACTTTTTCTTATAAATATCTGGTAAGACTTTAAGCATTGCACGCTCGAAAGGTCTAGTAACAGATCGGACATCATACATATCTACTTCCATTCCCATATCTCGCATTTTTTCGGCTATTAGTTTTTCGTAGTTAAAAAATGCTGGTGAAAAAAATAGAATCTTCTTTCCATTAATGTCAGTTCCACTCATTACATCCTCTCCTATCATCCTCGTTCATCTCTTCTGTATCCCCTCAACTATTGATTCATCCTTCCTAAATACATGTAAGCTATTATAAAAACATTTCATATCCATTTTTATCGCACGCCAGCCACCTTGCATAAGTTCAGTAACATATATTCCATCCAGTCTTGCTTTCTCCGAGATTCCTAATTCATCTCTTCCATTGATCTGAGACCATCCAGTTAGTCCTGGCTTTATATCGTTAGCCTCATATCTATCTCTTTCAGCTGTCAATAGATCTTGGTTCCAAAGACCAGGACGTGGACCAATAATGGACATATTTCCTAAGAATATATCCCAAATCTGGGGAAGTTCGTCTAACGAGTGACTGCGCAGGAACTTTCCTGCTCTTGTAATATATTGATCAGGATTATCTAGCTGATGTGTTGGAACATCGTGCGGAGTAGACATTTTCATGGAGCGGAATTTATGAAGCTTAAAATAACGCTTATTTTTTCCAATTCGTTTTTGTACAAATAAAATTGGACCTGGATCATCTATATAAATCCATAAACTAATCGCAAGAAATACTGGCGAAAGAATGATTAAGGCACAGAAACTCAATATAGTATCTAAAGCCCTCTTCACGACTTTTTCATAAATTGATGCTTTATGTTCAGAATTCCCTATGACAGTTAAATGTCCGCAAACACCATCAGCATTTTTAGGCTCAGACTGATCATAAATAAATCTTACTGTTTTTCCTTCCATCAGATTCTTTTCTTCAGGTTTATTTTTATAGATACTTTTGGGTTTTTCCATTATTGCGAATGTGATCAACGCAACTGTTATCATTGTTATCACTACTAATACTGTCTCTTATACACATCT
>JADGIS010000204.1 GCA_015233825.1 Erysipelotrichaceae bacterium RD49 | reverse complement strand
AAGCAGTCAACAGCCAGCGTTAAAAATTAAACTTGTATTTTTCCTTTTTTAGTGCGGCCTTTTTTTCAGATCAAGTGGAGCTGGAGATGCTCTAAGCTTTCTTTGAGATCGACAGACTCCACAAGAAGCACTTGGTCAATATTTTCTTAATAATTAGTTAATAATTTATTCATTTATCACATAAACTTTATGAGAGTGCTCGCTTTCTCAATCGATTTATCCATTTTCTGATCCATCGGAAATCGGAACCGGAAACATTTTGGAGCCAATACTTGTCTTCTAGCCTTGCTAGTTTGCGGCCGTATTTGTTAGGTGATAAATTAGTGATTAAGTAAAAGGAGAAAAGAATGCTCGATTTGAAATTTGTCCGCGAAAACCCGGACCTAGTCAAAGAGAATATGAAAAAGAAGTTCCAGGACCATAAACTTCACCTTGTTGATGAAGTGATCTGTGACGATGCTGCTTTACGCCGTACACAGCAGCAGGCGGATGAACTTCGCTCTCAAAGAAAAAACGTATCCAAGAAAATTGGCATGTTAATGGGTCAGGGCAAAAAAGAAGAAGCGGAAGCAGCGAAGAAAGAGACTGCAGATCTTGGTGACCAGATTGCAGAACTCGCTAAAAAAGAAGATGAATTAAGAGAATCTGTTACAAAAGCAATGATGCAGATTCCAAATATGATTGATCCAACCGTTCCAATTGGAAAAGACGATTCTGAAAACGTCGAACTCCAGCGCTTCGGTGAGCCTGTCGTCCCTGATTTTGAAATTCCTTACCATACAGAAATTATGGAATCCTTAAGTGGTATTGACTTAGATGCCGCTAGACGGGTTGCTGGAAATGGTTTCTATTACCTACTTGGTGATATTGCCCGTTTACACTCCGCCATCCTTTCTTACTCCAGAGACTTCATGATTGATCGTGGTTTCACCTATGTCATTCCTCCCTATATGATCCGTTCTAACGTTGTAAACGGCGTTATGTCTTTTGCGGAAATGGATGGCATGATGTACAAGATCGAAGGTGAAGATCTCTATTTAATCGGTACTTCTGAACACTCCATGATCGGCCGCTTTATCGACCAGATCCTGGATGAAAAAGAACTGCCTTATACTTTGACTTCCTACTCTCCATGCTTCCGTAAGGAAAAAGGAGCACATGGGATTGAAGAGCGTGGTGTTTACCGGATCCACCAGTTTGAAAAACAGGAAATGATCATCGTCTGCAAACCAGAAGAATCTGCAGATTGGTTTGTAAAACTTTACACCAACACTGTTGATTTCTTTAGAAGCCTTGAAATTCCAGTTCGTACTTTGGAATGCTGCTCTGGTGATTTAGCCGATCTGAAAAACAAATCAGTAGATGTTGAAGCTTGGTCGCCTCGTCAGCAAAAATACTTCGAAGTTGGTTCCTGCTCGAACTTAACAGATGCCCAGGCCCGCCGTCTGAAAATTCGCGTAAAAGATGAAAAAGGCAAAAAATATTTTGCTCATACCCTGAACAATACTTGTGTTGCTCCTCCTCGTATGCTGATCGCATTCCTGGAGAATCATTTACAGGAAGATGGTTCGGTTACGATTCCAGAAGTGCTCCAGCCTTATATGGGTGGTAAAAAAGTCCTGGTTCCAAACAAGAAGTAATTCATCTTCATCTATACATTTTATTTCCATCAAAACGGGTTTCTGATTAGGATACAGAAATCCGTTTTTTTGTTTGGCTGAAAAACAAGATGCAATTGAGAATTCATTCCGCTAAAGAAGGAGGAATGATGATATATTTTGATGACTTTGGAATGGCTTATTGTTTTCACGTGAAAACCTTGAAGCTGAGGTAAATTGAGAATCGTTAAAATGAATGTCAAAACTGCTTCCTTGTTATTCATTTAAAAAATTCTGCCGATCCATATGAAATCTGACAAGGACTGAAATATGGTTTTAAACAGCTTTTGATCATGATTTCTGATCAGGGTTTTTGAAAAAAAGAAAACCCGAAGCATCATGGATCGATCCTTCGGGTAAAAACTGGACAGAATAGAAAGCTGACTGGCTAATGATTTGGAACAGAAACAGAAGGATTGTTATCCGTCTGATTGGCTGATGGAGCTGGAGATTGATCAGGTTCATCCCCATGATGATCATCCTGATCTTCTTTTGAATCCGTATCTTTTCGAACGGCTGGTTCTTCGTCTGTAGAAATATAGGTCATATTCATCACCAGCTGACCGGAAGCGTCTCTCGATAGGGTTCCGGTTGCCTGCGCAATGCAGCCACCAAAAGGAATAGAAAAGCCTTGCAGAATAATATATTCACTGGTTGTGCTATTCCAAAGGACCTGGACCTCGTTTCCATTTTTGTCTTGGATCAAAGCCTGAGGAAGATTGCCAGTTACAATCACTTCAGTATTGTTTTGAATGAGTTTGTCTGCGTTTTGATAAGCAGCATCGACACTGATCTTCTGGTCTTTAAATTCGCGGTCAACTTCTTCTTTTGAGTTGGCAGAAGATTCAGAATTCTTAGACTCTTCGCTTGAAGCATTGTTATTTGCGACTGGATTGGGGTTGGCTGGAGTAATCGTAATGGTCAAGACATTGCTGGCGACTCCGTCCTGATCCACCTGCAAGGTATAGTCGCCTGGTTCGTCAGCTTCGAATTTGATCTTGCCATCTTCAACCCAGGACTCACCTCCATTGATCGTGATGGAGTTTGGATTGATCTTGGTTGGGAAGGGTGATGTTTTAACATCCACGATGACTGTTTTATAAGGATTCATCTCAGATTGGGGATCAATACTCAGCTCAATGGATTTTGCTTTACAGCCAGTTAGAATGAAGCAGCCTGCCAAAAGAAGAGCAGGAAGAATCTTTTTTGCATTCATATTTTTACCTCATCTCTCGACCGAACGAGTCGAGATTCAAACCTGGAAAGGTTCTTCTTTCTTATAGTACTTGATGAGAACTAGATCTTGGGCTGAAATCTTCAAAATCATTTGAAAATTTTGCAAAGGAAGAGGTGAATCCTTTTCACGTGAAATGATTAGGAAGAAGTTTTCGTATTGATCATCTGATTGCTCAGATTTTAAAACCAGTTACAGACATCCAACGGGGTTAATCGCCATGATCATCAGGTTTTAAGCAAAGGAGAATCAGATTAAAATTGGAAACCCTGGCTCATCATCCAATCTAAATTAGACGAGCAGAGTATGTTTTTTCACTTATCGACCGGAGTGTGGGCAACTTTTCAGTCTCATCAATCCTGAAGACTGAGAAGTTCTTTGGAGGAGTCTATAAATGAATGGTTTTATTCTGGATCACCTGATCGCTCAGATTTGACTCTTAAGAAGCAGGATTCCAAATCGGAATCAATCGTAGATCTTTTCCTTTTCAAAGCTGCAGATCAATGAAAATTGAATGACTGAGTTATGACCTGGGTTTTCTGGTTTCGCGATATCTTCTGATCTGAATCAATGATCCTATTTCTTCCTGACCCGATTCCAATTCTCTATATCCTTGAATACCTTCAGTAGTTCATTGTGAAGAATAGGACTTGACCTAATCCTGAAATTTGATACACTAATGGAGCTACTACAATAGCATCCCGCTAAACGTGTCAGGTCGGGAACGAAGCAGCACCGTGCTGGCTCTGTTATGTGTAGTAGTTTTTTTATTGTCTATTTTACTGTCAGTCATTGCGGTTGGCATTTTTTATTTTGTCATTGTCTGATTTGAACAGTTGGAAAATATCGCGATAATTACGACATTCCTTCAAAGATGCATCTTCTCCATAGAGGATCCGACTTGCTTTACACCCACTGCAGGGCGTTTACCTACTAGATCTAAAAAATCTGAATCTTTGCAGGGTACTTTTCTTTTAAGA
>JADGIS010000203.1 GCA_015233825.1 Erysipelotrichaceae bacterium RD49 | reverse complement strand
ATAAAAAGTTAATGTTTATCCAAATAAAAAATACCATTTTTCGCTTCGAAATGTAGGAGAAACGAAAAATGGTAAATATAAAACTCACGACACCTAAAGGTGTTTCGAATTTATGAGAGTCCTCAAATAAAAAGGAAGGAGCCGGTTGGGGCTCCTTCTGGCTTAAGGGCTTGAGAGGCGGGTAATGCTTAAAATGATTCGGTTTTTACTTGGATGAGCACCGGCGTTTCTTTACTTAGTATTTGCTGATCAATTCGAAAACTCGTCAGATCGCTTAAAAAGAGTAAATTTCGCAATAGCAATCCCAAAGCGCCAAAGGAATAAATGCTTTATCTAAAGCAATATAAGAATTTCAATTTTAAAAAATAAATACAAAATTCATATTTTCACCATATAACAGGTGGTCGGCATCACCTTTGAAAGTGCAAGCTTTTTCGGCAAAAACCGGTTTTTCCTTTGCGCTTTATCACTTCAAATATCCTGATTTCAACGATAGATAAAGCCGAAATGATTTGATCAGCAAATACTACTTAGCTCGATTTCTCAGTACAGTTTCTCAGTTCATTTTTCAACTCATTTTTTGGTTTGTTTTCTCCATTACTGATGAATAGAGACTGAATCGATGTGATTGATTGGACTGAGGTGACCGGTTTAATCGATGTGGCCGGTTGGACCAGTTTGATCAGTACTATTGGTCTTGCCGATGATACCGATGTCATCGGTTTGATCAGCACTATCGGTGTGATCAATGCTATCCATTTTAGCAATGAAATGAGTGCTCTTCATACATCGGTGCGATCTGGGTTACTGAGGTATGAGTTGTATTGGTGCTCTCCAGGCTGTGGGTATGTTGTCAGGCAAAACTAGTCAGAAAGGTCTTCGCCATTGGTTTCGATGACTTTCTTGTACCAGTAGCCGGAATCTTTAAGGTAGCGTTTCATGGTTTTGAGGTCGAATTCATCACGGTCAACGAAGATGAAGCCGTAGCGTTTTCTCATGCCTTCGTGAGTGGAGATGAGGTCGATTGCGGACCATGGGTTGTAGCCGAGCATCTGGGCGCCGTCGGTGATGGCTTCCTGGATCTGGGCGATATGCTGGCGGAGGTAATTGATGCGGTATGGGTCATGCACTTTGCCATCTTCTAATGTGTCATAAGCACCAAGACCGTTTTCGGTTACGAGCATTGGCAGGTGGTAGCGGGAATACATTTCGCGGATGGTGGCGCGGAAGCCGACCGGGTCAATTTCCCAGCCGAATTCGGTTTTGCCAAGGTATGGGTTGGGTACGGATTTGTACATGCCGCTCATTCTAGCGCCGGACTGCTGGTCGACGCCGCCAAAGGATTCATCGGGTACAGAGCCATCGTCGGCTGCGACGGTTGCGGTGTTGTAGTAGTTGAAGCCGATAAAGTCTGGATGCGCGTTCTTTAAAGCATCTTCGTCACCAGGCGCAAAGGTTGGAAGGGCATCGTTTTGTTCGAGCCAATCCCAGACGATGTGGTTGTAGACACCATATACAACGGCATCTAAATACAGCCAGTTGCGGATGGCGTTGAAGTTCTGGGCTGCGATCACGTCTTCTGGTTTGCATGTGGCAGGGTAAACCAGGGAGATGTTTGGAGCAGGTCCGATTTTGGCTTCTGGCAGCATTTCGTGGCAAAGAACCATGGCTTTGGCCTGGGCAACAAGCATGTTGTGGTTTTGCTGGTAAATCTCCTTGAGCAGGTTGGTGGTGCCTTCTGGAATTAACAGCGTTCCAATGACTGGTCCAATGAGTGTTAACATATTCTGTTCGTTGATCGTCAGCCAGTATTTAACGCGGTCGCCGAAGTTTTCAAACAGGACAGTCGCAAATTCAACAAACCATTTGACAGAGTCTGGATTGGACCAGGATCCGCGCTCATCTAAAGCGGCTGGCATGTCGAAGTGGAACATGGTGACGATGGGTTCGATGCCATATTTAAGGCATTCGTTGATGACGTCGTTATAAAAATCGATTCCTTTTTGGTTGATTTCGCCCGTGCCGTTGGGAAGAATACGAGTCCAGGCAATGGAGAAGCGGTAGGATTTAAATCCCATTTCAGCCATCAGGGCGATGTCTTCTTTATAGTGATGGTAGAAGTCGGCGCAAACGGTCAGATCAGAAGTTCCTTCCGGGACGGTTTTGACGTCTTGGCAGGATGGGCCTTTGCCATCTTCGAGGTTGGCGCCTTCAACCTGGTAAGCGGACGTTGAAGCGCCCCAGAAAAAGTCTTTTGGGAATGGTTTCAGTTTTCTTTCTTTCATAATTTTGCTCTCTACTCTCTCTGTTTCTACCGATATTGGGGATCTTTCCGTTTGGAGGGAGGATTCCGTTTTCGGACTCTACCCGTATGCGGGGTCGCGTTTCAATTTCAGGTCGCCGTTGGTAATGGGGAATTGACTTTTCGTTTGGCAGCTGATCCTGGATTCGTTTTGGCTTCGTGCAGAATTCTTAATATCCAATCCTGCGGATAACAAATAATCTTGATTCAGTCCAATACGGATTTTCGTTAGGAATCTGCCTTTAGACTGAAATGGATCGCAGCTTGATTTCATCTCAAACAATAGTACTTATCCGTATAGGATGCTGATTTTGTTTGGGATATCCATTTTGAAGAATCGAGCAAAGATTGACCCACAATTGCAGAGTGTCTCTTTTTGGACTGACACCTGCCATTTGGAAATGGATCTGTCTTTTGGGCTGACATCTGTCTTATGGACTGAAGCTTTGGCAAGGCTTGAATGGGCTTCAATTTGTCTGTTTCGTCTTTAACAAGCCAGCGTCTCTGGCACGGAATCCAGGTTTTCAACGATAAAATCAGCGAGATCGTTAAAGCCTTTTCCGACGGGCACATAGAGGGGACCAGGAATGTTGGCAATATGCAGACCGAGATCCTCAGCGGTTTTGGCGATGGTATCCATGACCATGCGGATCTGGGGGCTGATTAAATAGAGATCATGTTCCTGGAGATGCAGCATGCGGTGGCTGTTGGCGACATCACAGGCTTCAACTTCAATATCAAGATCCTGACTGGAAAAATAACGGGTGGCTTTGCGGGCGATCATAGAACTGGACATTCCTCCGCAACAGATAATCAGTACTTTACGACTCACGAAAACTCTCCTTTACATACGATCCGCCCATCTTTTTTCATCGCTTTGGCTTGGGGGACAGCCATTGATCCAAATCCAAAGGAGTGAGTATGGACATGGACGGGAACGGTCAATATCCAGGCTTCAAAGCTTATTTATATTTGGGCAGGATGAAACGTGAAAGATTGGTGTTTTACCCTTTTACGTTTTTCTTATTTTTCTTATGGGTTTCTCTTTGCCTATTGTAACTTGCTTTGAATGAAATTTTGAGCCGATCCAGATGATTTGATCTGTTTATTGATCCATCCATAATCTAAATCTTGTTTTTTTTAGGAACGGAAAGTGGATATAGGATCGTCAAACTCTGTAGCAAGGCTGCTTGCTTGTTCTTCTTTTTCACTTAAAAAACGAGAAGGAAAGAAGAAGCGATGAAAATGATGGCGGATCGTCCATTACGAGTTGGCGTGTTCTGAAATCTTGATTCCATTAAAAAACAAGATTTGCGGTAATGCTAGTCTTAAATTTGCCGGAATTTGAAGATTGAGAGGAGAGCGTCAAAGTACCGGTATGGTAGCTAATCTTCAGTTCTGTCATGATTTTCCTGAAATTATTAAACATTTCAGGAGGACAAAATCATGAAAAGAACAAAAGAAGATTGGCTTTTTCTTATCGAGGACCAGCAGCAGTCTGGAATGACTATGGCTGAATATTGCCGGATCAACTCAATTAGTATCAGTGGTTTCTATAATGCACGCTCTAGATTTGGATTCACCAAGCAGAATGACAATTGTCCAGAGG
>JADGIS010000202.1 GCA_015233825.1 Erysipelotrichaceae bacterium RD49 | reverse complement strand
AGATGTGTATAAGAGACAGGTGTATTACGATTTTTAATCGAAAATAAAAAAAACATCAGTAAAATACTGAAAATCTCTTTAAAATACTGTACAGCTAGTTTGCTTTCAGTAACTATAGGCTTAATAATCACATCTATATTAAAAATTGGAGAAATTAATATAGATATGGGTATTATCATATTCTTATATTATTTTGCATATATGGCCAATCAGTATTTTATTCAATTAGCAAAAGGATTAGACCAAGTCAAATACATGGCAATTGGTGGCGTAATAGGGACAATCGTAACTGTTGCTCTTTGTATTATTTTACTCGTGAAAATGCATTATGGTTTAAAAGGATATTTTATTGCATGTATTGGTGGGCAAGCTATTCCTGCTATATTTCTGTATCTAGTATTAAAGCCGAAGTCTTTATTATCTGAGCCCGAAAACTACGATAAGAATTTTGAAAGAAAATATCTGAACTATACCATCCCCCTAATACTTACTAACATAGGGTGGTGGATTAATAATGCATCGGACAGATATATAATTACGTGGATGAAGGGTGTTGGGGTAAATGGACTATTATCAATTGCATATAAAATTCCAAACATTTTAAATGTATTATATGGATTGTTTATTCAAGCATGGCAAATATCTGCCATGAAAGAATATGGTAAAGACGATAGTCCTACCTATTATAACGCTGTTTTTATTTGGTTAAGTATAACTCTCTACTTTTTGGGATCAGGTTTAATAATTACAACAAAATATTTATCACAGCTAATGTTTGCAAAAGATTTCATTATAGCATGGAAATTTGTTCCGTTTTTGATTTTAAGTAGTATCTTTACCGCGATCGCAGGTTATATTTCTCCTATCTTAACTTCTAGTTATGATGCTAAATCAGTTGCAAAATCGACAATATACGGAGGGATAATTAATATTATCTTAAATATCCTACTAACACTATTGATAGGATCACAAGGGGTTACGATAGCAACAGCGATATCGGGCTTCTCAATTATGCTTTTTAGGTATTTATCATTAAAAAAACCTCGAGTCATTTTTGATACGTCTTTTGAGCGGTCTCTAATAATGTGGGGTGCTCTGGTAATTCAGGCTACAGCTATGCTTTATAGCAATTACTATATTCAAATAATTTCTATATTAGTTGTTATGTTACTATTTCGTAGAAATTTAATTGTTGGTAAAGAAAAACTGCTATGTTATTTAAAAAATATATTTATAAACAAATGATTTGTTTTAGATTCAAATGTCAATATATATTAGGAAATATATAATCGGGAGGAATTAAAATGAATAAACTTGGATTTGATATTCTATGCACTATTAAGGATGGAATAGAGTGTAATAGTACATATCTTGCATCATTATTTGTAAAAGAACAGTCTGTTGTTGAAAATACATGGAAGAGTTTAATAGAAGACGGATATATTACTTCTCTAGGAGCAATTACTGAGGAGGGCGAAAGATACCTTAGTGAGCATGAAATTGATAATGCTATTATCCTAGCTGCTGGAATGTCAACTCGTTTTGTACCCTTTAATTACGAAACACCAAAGGGCTTGTTAGAGGTAAAAGGAGAGATTCTGATTGAACGACAAATTAGACAACTCCACGAAAAAGGTATCAAAGAGATTGTTATTGTTGTTGGCTATATGAAAGAACAATTTGAATACCTTATAGAAAAATATGGGGTTATTCTCGTCGAAACAGATGACTATATTGAGAAAAACAATCATGCAAGTGTCTATGCTGCTCGTAACTATTTGAAAAATTCCATAATTACATCTTCAGATTTATATTTTACCGAGAATATTTTTCAGAAATATGCTTTTGATTCCTATTACTGCACCATATTTGTTAATGGAAAAACAGCTGAACGCGGAATTGAAACAGATGATGATGATCGTATTCTTGATACCTTTTATGGTGATAAATGCTACGATATCTGGGTTACTCTTGGTTATGCTTACTTCTCTAAGAGATTTTCTGAAAATTACCTCAAAATTATGGAGAGTGAATACGATCTTCCAGAAACTGCTAATAAATTCTGGGCTGATATTCAAGATACTCATCTTGATGAATTGTATATGTATGCTAAACGTGTAGACTCTGGCTTAATTTACGAATTTGATTCACTAGAAGAACTGCGCGAGTTTGATTCTAAATATTTATATAATAGTGGATCAAAGATCATGAAGAAACTTTGTAAACTTCTTGCGGTGGATGAGAACGGGATTATTGGAATTGAATCGTTACGGAAGATTAAGCAATCTCTATTTAAATTTAGATGTAAAGGAGATGTATATATATGTGATGTTCGTCCTAGTGAAGAAGAAAAAATCTACTATCACGGCCGTGCATTTTATATGAGTAATAATGCACTTGATGATATTCGTCTTTATAAGATGGAAAAAAACATAGTACTCAAAGGAGGTAATAAAGTGGATATTGATCATGAATTGAATATGATTTATGAACTTAGCCGAGAATTTAAAGAGTACCATGATAGCGCATTACCACTGTGTGCAGCGGAAAATATTGTATCTCCGTTTGCAAATCTGCCGTTAGCGTTTGGATTTCAAGAGCGTTATATCATGAATAATACCTATTCTTTCAATATGGATGATAATTTTATTGGATGCGAGAAGCTATTTCCATACTATCAAATGATTTCGGATTCATGCGAAAGAATATTTAGCGCAAAATATACAGACCCCCGTCCATTTACTGGTATGCAAACTCTAGATATGATTACTAAAACTATCTGTAAACCTGGCGATAAAATGATTATTCTCGATAAAAGACATGGTGGTCATGCTTCAGTAAAGCCGGTTGTTGAAAGACTTGGAGTAGAAGTCTACTCTGCACCGTATAATCTCGACGAATACGACCTTGACTATGATCTGGTTAATAAGATGATTAAAGATGAGAATATTGGGTATATTCTTCTCGCTCCTTCCGATCTCATTAAACCTTTAGATGTTGAAAAAATAGATACAACTAATTGTGTTTTACTTTGGGATTGTAGCCAACTGCTTGGATTAATTGCAGCAGGGTTATGTCCAAATCCATTAAAAACGATGAAGAATGTAGTTATGTTTGGAGGAACTCATAAGACTTTTCCAGGCCCTGCTTCTGGACTAATTATGACAAACGACAAATATCTTCATGATATGATGGAGAAAAATATCAATCCTAAGTACCTTAGAAATTCACAGATGCATCAGAAAATCAGTTTGTTATTTTCTCTTCTTGAATTCGAAGCATATGGTGATAAGTATATGAGTCATATGATTCATTGTTCGAATTATTTAGGTCAAAAGCTTCGTGAGTTTGGGTTTGATATTGCTGATTGGCATGGTCAAATATCATCTACACATCAGATATTTATTCGCTGTAGCAAAGAAGAAATGGATCTAATTTATGATAATGCCTATAAATGTGCAGTGACTTTAAATAAAAAACATAAAGATTTATTTCTTGGATATGGAATTCGTCTTGGTACTCAAGAGATTGCCCGATATGACTGGAATGATGAAGCTCTTGATAAGTGCTGTCTCTTATACACATCTGACGCTGCCGACGAATAG
>JADGIS010000201.1 GCA_015233825.1 Erysipelotrichaceae bacterium RD49 | reverse complement strand
TAAAAAGTTAATGTTTATCCAAATAAAAAATACCATTTTTCGCTTCGAAATGTAGGAGAAACGAAAAATGGTAAATATAAAACTCACGACACCTAAAGGTGTTTCGAATTTATGAGAGTCCTCAAAGAGTTAGGAAGGAAACGAATCTTGTTGTGAATATTTTGTTGATTATTTTGCTTGTGCTGGCTATTCTGCTTCTGGCCGTGATTTGCGGCGGGCTGATGTATCTTCTCAAGCGGCAGGAAAGACTGGAGCGCAGGCTGCAGCAGGAACGCGAGATGTCCAGGGCCAGTCTGGAATTGACACGGGCAATGGCGTCGAAAGTGGATACGGTCAGTACCCAGTCGTATGCGAACTTCCAGACCGCCCAATCGATGGCAAGCCAGGTCAGTTCCATTACCAAAGTCATGACCAACGCGAAAAAGCGCGGAACCTGGGGAGAATACCAGCTTGACCATCTAGTTCGAACCTGCCTGGGGGACAGCCCCTTCATTTATTCAAGCCAGTACCACCTTCAAAATGGCAAAATCAGCGACGGCGCGTTCCACCTGCCTGGCACCGATCAAGTGCTTTGCATTGACTCCAAATTTCCGATGGAAAACTATTTGAAGATGGCAGCTGAACCAGAAGCCGCTGATTTTTACGAAAAAGAGCTGCGCCGCAACATTAAAAAGCATATTGGGGATGTGGCTGACAAATATATCAACGAAGAAACGCTGGATGAAGCGGTGCTGTTTATTCCCAATGAAGGCGTTTTTGCATGGCTTTGTTCGGATGGAGCCGACCTGATGGATTATGCCCTTGCACGTCATGTCATGCTCGTCTCTCCAACGACGCTTTCGGGCGTGGTGTTTACTTTATTGGCTGCAACCCGTAATTTTTACCGGGCCAAGTCGATGGCCAACCTTGAAGTCCGCCTGGAAAGCTTAGAAATACAAGCCCAAAATGTGGTCAGCGCCTGTGAACGTTTAGGCCGCACAGAGCAGACGCTTGAAAAGCAGGCCGCAGAATTGACGCGCCAAAGCCGCAAACTTCTGGCCGGCCTGACGGATTTATCCGATCCAGACGCTAATCAAATCATTGATGATTAGCAAATTGTCTAGATAAGATTATAAACGACAAAAATGGCCATCCGGAAGCAGGAGCGGCCATTTTTTTTTTGGACTGAAGACAGAGGTTTTCTTACGATTTTTCTTCATTTTGTTTGGAAATCCGTTCATGTGACATGGAATCTGCCATCACTCGCGGTAATATACAGCGGTAATATACAAAGGATCCCAGACAAAATTGCTGAAATCACCAATTTGAAAGGCTGAAAGGAGAGGGCAGGCAGTGAAATCAATGAGTGAACTCTCTCATCAGTTTTTAAAACCGGCTTTGCACAAGCAGGCTGTCTGCATTGATGGCACGTTAGGCTATGGCCGCGATGCCGGCTTCTTTCTTGAACAAGGCGCCAAGCGGGTGTATGCCTATGAAATCCAGCCCAATGTGTTAGCGGCTGCTTTAGACAACCTGCCGGATCTGCGCCTTCACGTTTTGGCCAAAAGCCACGGTCAAATGGGGCTCGATCTTGGCTTTCTTCAAGAAAAAGTTGATGCGGTGATTTTCAATTTTGGCTATGACCCTCATACCTTGGAGGGGATCGCTACCACAACCGACAGTTCGCTGGCCGCCATTCAGGCGGCTGCTGCACTGCTTCGAATCAAAGGGCGCATGGCGCTCGTTTTTTATCCACACCCGCAAGGAGTACAGGAAAAAGAAGCAATTTTTAAATGGCTCGAGATGCAGCCGTATCTTGAGACCACCTATGTCTGCCACCCGTTTAAACAAAACAGCCCAAGTCTGCTGTGTGTTGAAAAACGGCACAAGGCTTGATCGTTCACCAGGTACGTTTAATATGACTATTGAATCTAAAAATCCTATTCCCGTTTTAAAATCCGAGCTGACCCATCATTGGCAGCAGCGGCTCAATGGCACCAACCTCGTTGAGATGGTGATGAAGTACAAGGACGCTGACTACTTTAACCGGAGTGATCCTGATCTGGACCCTGAAACGGTGATCTATGAGCACATTGTTAAAGAATCAGACCCCAAAGAAGGCCAGCTGAACTGGGGCCATATTACGCTCTATCCCGGTCAGGTTAAAGACCAGTATTATTGCACCAAAGGCCATTTTCACACCAATCCTGAAGCCGAAGAGTACCTGCTTTGCATGCAGGGCGATGGCTTGATCATGTATCTTTCCCGCGATGGCGAATGCTGGTGTGAAGAGCTGGAAGAAGGAAGCCTGCATAAAGTGCCTGCCGGCATCGCGCGGCGCTTAATCAATATCGGCGATACGCCGCTCATGCTCTCGCAGTGCCTTCCCAGCAATGCTGGCTTTGATTTTGATGCCATTGACGGGCATCCATTCCCCTGCCATGTCTATGATGACGATGGCGAACTGGCGATTCTGGTGGACGTGGATGAGCAATCCAAACCAAACAGTTCCATGCTGGAAGAAGAAGATATTTTAAAAATCTTAGGGGCCGATCAAAAGCAGTAAGTGTCAAAGACACATACCCATTTGAAAAACGATATCCGCTTTGCACTTTGCATCAAAGAGTGGATCGTGTGCCTCGAATAAGACTGGAGCCGCTGGAAAGCTTCAGTTTTTTTATGCGCGGTGGAAGATTCTTCTGGATTGGATGCCGGCTTGGACCGAATTTTCTCAGGGATTGTCTCCTTGCAGAAAATGATAGTCAAAAAGCATCAGTATCTTGTAGACATAAAAATTTGAATCCGCAAAAATAAGAACGACAACTTCTAGAAACAATTGTCAATCAAAATAGAGATGAGAAAAGAGAGGGGAAGAATTGATGTCACAAGAAAAAAATCCATTGGGAACTGGGAAAATCGGCAGGCTGTTATTCCAGTTTGCGCTGCCATCCATCGTTGCGATGCTGGTCAGTTCTCTTTATAACATCGTAGACCAGATTTTTATCGGGCAGGGAATGGGGTATCTGGGCAATGGGGCTACCACGGTTGCCTTTCCATTTACAACCATCGGTCTGGCCTTAGGCCTTTTGTTCGGAGTTGGATCAGCAAGCTGCTATTCACTCTACTTAGGGCAGGGCCACCAGGATGACGCCGCCAAAACAGCCGGTACGGGCCTGACGGTGATGTCCTTTGCGGGTCTGGTCTACATGATTTTAGGCGAACTGTTTATGAGCCAGCTTTTGCCGGCTTTTGGGGCTACGCCGGAAAACTACCAGTATTCGCTGGAATATTCACGCATCATTCTGATCGGCATGCCGTTTTTAATCGCATCCAATGGGATTTCACAGCTCTGCCGGGCGGACGGATCACCAGGGTATTCGATGATGTGCATGGTTGTTGGAGCCATTATCAACTGCATTCTTGATCCACTGTTTATTTTTGGCTTTGGCTGGGGCATGTTCGGGGCTGCTTTTGCGACGATTATTGGTCAGATCATCACCTTCATCGTGGCTTTATTTTATCTGCCGCACTTTAAGCAGATTCATCTGACCCGCCATGATTTTAAAATTTATCCCAAATACATCCGCCGGATCTGCCAGCTGGGAGCAGCAGCCAGCTTGAACCAGGCGGCTATCCTCGTGGTCCAGATTGTTCTCAATAACCTGCTCAAGCACTATGGCAGTCTTTCGATCTATGGATCCAATATTCCCATTGCGGCTTCCGGTGTCGCCTTCAAGCTCAATGGTATTTAGTATTTGCTGATTAATTAAAAAATGCTTTTTTTAAAGCAAATTTCTTATTTTTGTGCTATAATAAGTGCAAGGAAAATTGGGATTTCTTCTAATTTCCCTGCACTTTTTTTCAGGAGAAGCCGCTCATGTACCGTAAGAATTTGTTCCCACAGCTCAACCTTTTTACCCAGGAAGCCTCAGTTATGGAGGTTTTAGATCCAGAGGACGAAATTGTCAAACTTGCACATACTA
>JADGIS010000200.1 GCA_015233825.1 Erysipelotrichaceae bacterium RD49 | reverse complement strand
GTTAATTTCGAATATTGAATTGTCTGTAATCAGAGTTTTCAAAGAGCCATCTGTTTGTGAAGTGAACTATATCACTCACAAGGCTTGTTTATCTTATCACCAGCAGAACCCGATGTCAACAACTTTTTGTGAAAAATTTTGATTCATTTCACAAGTGATTGTTTAACCGATATCTAGTGATGATCAAGTATTTGTGCAACTTGTTTGTTCACACTCGATCACTATACTACGTTGATCAACAAAACACAAGCGATGCCCGAAAAAGAGTTTATGTAGATCTCAGATCAATCGAAGTATATCTAGTTTAATTTTATTAATATATAATTTAAATATTATTTTATCAAGATAATAAACTATACGAATCGATTTCACTCAGTGGCTTTATTCTATTCTTTAGAAAACCTTGAAAGCCAGTCAGTAGTTTGGTTGTCCTTAAAACTTCTTAATGCAACAAATTCAGCCCCTGTTATTGCGTTTCATTTTATAAAAAATAGCCAAATTTCTTACAAAACTAATTTGCTTAATGATCTAGAAAACACTCATCATGCTGACAGTTGAGAAGACTGATTAGCGCAGCAGTATTGAAAATCTGCCATTTCAAATACCAAGAATGTGAGGATTTTTATAATCAAAATAATATAAAAAAACGGAGGCCTACTTATATAGACCTCCATTTTCCAATTTCACGTGTCAATATTTTGCCGGACCTTTCCGGACTAACTTTCTTTTTCTATAAGAACAGAATCCAGATCTCTTACCGGACAGTCAGCTTTGAACCGAGTCTTACGAAACTTGTCAATGATTTATAGATGACTCGTTTGGTTCTACAGCCTGGTCTTCAGCGGATCTTTCTTCTGGAATAAACATATAACTCCTGACAAGCAGGAGAGTGCCAGTCAGCCTCTAAGAAATCGGATTCCCTTTTCCTTAAAAACTATCTTCTTTTCTCTAATCTCAGCTTTCCTGAATCTCTTCAATCTGAAAAAACGTTGTACCTTTCGCCCTTGTACAAACTATTCAGGTCAGTACTTTTCTATATCTATCAGGTTTGAACGCAATGATCTAAAGAATTCTTCCGCGTTGTGCAAGCTCACTTCAATTCTTACACTTCTGTTTCGATTCATAGATTCTGACAGGCTACTTGTTAACATTTATATTCCGTTCACAAGCTCAGTTAGTTTAACATTGAAAGCATATGGCTGTCAATCCTTATTTTATAATTTTTTAATCTTTTTTAAAGAGTAATTTAATCTGATTCTGCTCAGTTTCATATCCATAGCTCTTCAACAAAAGAAGCAGCGGGCGTTGGTTAGCCCGCTGCTTCAATTTCATCATTATTTATTAATAAAATAGATCGGACAAAGACTTCGAATCTACTATTTGAACCGCCAAAGACTATTCAACTTATTGACTACTTAGCTGTTCCGGTAATATCTGCCATTGCTTTCTGATATACAGCTGTCTTTGCTTTTGCATCTGCATGATCAGTGCCTTTTACGCAATAGTAGAATTTGCATTTCGGTTCTGTTCCGGATGGACGAACTGCAATCCAGCTTCCATCACCCAGGAAGTATTTCAGAACGTCAGATTTAACGAAGCCTTCAAGTGGTTTGGTTTCGCCGTTTTCTTTGATGACAGCTTCATTAAAGTCTTCGAACCGAACAACTGGCTGGCCAGCCATTTCAGCAAGTCCGTCTTTACGCAGATCAGAAAGGATTTGCTGAATACGTTTAGCCCCTGCTTCACCTTCAAGTTCAATAGCCACCTGGCTTTCTTCATAAGTGCCGTGTTTTGCATACAGTTCTTCAAGGACATCAACCAGGTCCTTACCTTGCTGTTTGTAATAGGAAGCAGCTTCAGCAAGCATCAAGCACGCCTGTGGGGCATCTTTATCACGAACGAATGGTTTAATCAAAGAACCATAAGATTCTTCATAACCGAATACATAATTCTTTTCGTGAGTCTTCTCGTATTTAGCAACTTTTTCACCGATAAATTTGAAACCCGTCAGTGTCTTTTCAGTGGCTACACCATGATCGTCAGCAACTTTTTCGCCCAGATCAGAAGTAACAACAGTATTAAACATCACTGGATTTTCAGGCATTTTGCCTTGTTTTTCTAACTGATCCAGAATGTATTCAAGCAATACAGCACCGGACTGATTGCCAGTCATAACTACATATTCACCATTGTGTTTGACACCAACACCCATGCGGTCAGCATCCGGGTCACAGACAAGGATAATGTCTGCATCGTTTTCATTGGCATATTTTAATGCAAGTTCATAAGCACCAGGCTGTTCTGGGTTTGGAGTTTTGGTGTTCGAGAAATCAGGATCTGGAGTGCACTGCTCGGCAACCGGAATGCAATGATAGCCAGTTTCTTTATAGATTTCACGAACTGGAACGTTAGCAGTACCGTGTTCCGGAGAGAAAACGATCTTGATATCTTTTTCCACATCAGGATTCAGCTGAATGCTCTTGACATTCTCATAGTATGGGCGGTCAACGTCTTCACCGATAACAGTGACAAATTTTTCTTTTACGTCGGCCGGAATATCAGCAGTAATAGCCAGTTCATCGTCAATGGCATTTACTTTTTCAATAACCTGATCAGCCAGTGAAGGAATCAGCTGGCATCCTTTTGAATCATACAGTTTATAGCCATTGTATTCTTTTGGATTATGGCTGGCAGTGATCATGATACCGCCAAAGCAGCCTAAATGACGTACAGCAAAACTCAGTTCTGGGGTTGGACGTAAGCTTTCAAATACGTACGCTTTAATACCGTTTTTTGCAAGCAGGTCTGCACAGTCAAAAGCAAGTTCCTTGGACATATGACGGTTATCATAACCAATTGCAATTCCTTCTTCGCAAGCTTTTTCGCCATTTGCTTTGATGTAATCAGCGAAACCCTGGGTTGCCTTGCGAATCGTATGAATGTTGATGCGGTTCGTGCCAGGGCCCAATAAGCCTCTCATACCGGCAGTTCCGAATTTGATTGTCGTATAGAACGCATCGTTCTTATCTTCTGGAGACATATTCTCCAGAACTTCTTTGTAGCGTGCGTCAAGATTTGGGTGATTGACCCATTTTTCAAAACGCTCTTCAACAATAGACATGAAATATAAACCCTCCGTATTCACGGAAAATTATAACATGGTTTAAGGTCTGCCCTGATTAGCTTTTCATTTATTCGGGCATTTTTCTATTAGATTGTCATTCCCATCAGTAAGCTGTACTGTTATTGGCTGTTTTAGCAATTCTCGATATGATGACTCAAAGCTTTCCCCAATCAAAAAAGAATGAGCAGTCCTGTTTTAAATGAGATTTGAGATTCAATTCAACTTGGCAAAATTTCGATAGCTATAAGTTTTTTCAGATGAAAACTTAAGCGGTCAGTCCCAAAAGCATTGGTCTGTTCTTCTCAAAACTAAGCAAGCAGATTATAGCGCTGTTCCCCTTTCAAACAATTTTAGCAAAAGTGAATCCTTCTACGGTATTCTGGTCCGAATCAGAAGATGTTCAAAATTGTTTTTTTTAGCAGCGGTTTCAGCCTGTCTCTATCGATCTGTCACGTCTGTGGATTCAAAACCATTTTCTATCATTCCTTATTTTCGATGGCGATTTCGAACTGATTCGCGTGAGAGAAAGTTATAAATCCACCCAATCTTCCAAAAAAACACAGGACATTCTTCATTATTTGATCAAATTCCATTTGGTCGTCTTATACTCATTCCCCTGGAGTCTGCTTTTCGCTATGAAAGCTCCAGCATTTAAAAAGGGCCCGTCGCATAGGGGCCCCTTCTTGTCATGTTTGTTGTGAGTTTGAAATTATTCAATAACTTTCTGGGGTCTCTGAAAAAATTGGTGGGATTGGGTTGGTGGCTGAATTTGATATGTCAAAAAAGAAATATGGAAAACAAAAAAGATCTCCCGTAGGATGGAAGAGTCTTACCAGAGACGAACAATCCATACA
>JADGIS010000001.1 GCA_015233825.1 Erysipelotrichaceae bacterium RD49 | reverse complement strand
CTATTCGTCGGCAGCGTCAGATGTGTATAAGAGACAGGTTATAAGAGGTGCATCCATGCGATGTGCCAAAGAAAAAGGCTGGATTTTCAACCAGCACAGCTGCTTCCTGCTTCAATATCATCTGGTGCTTGTCACTAAGTATCGGCATCCAGTACTGACGGGTGGAATCAAAGATTTCGTCTATTCCTACCTGAAAGACAAGATGAAAGTGGCAGGATTAAGGGTTCTGGAAATGAACGGCGAGCCGGATCATATCCACATCCTGTTTGAAGCTCCACCCAGTATCGATCTGGCCAAAATGGTAAACGGACTCAAAACCGGATCATCCAGAATGACCAGAAAGAACTTTCCTAATGAACTTGCTCCTTATTACTGGAAACCGGTCTTCTGGAGCATGTCTTATTTCATTTGTACTGCTAGTGATCGCAACGCAGAAACATTGAAACAATACATACAAGATCAAGACATCAAATAGTCCCACAACAACGTTCAAAGGATGATTGTGGTGGGCATTCCCCCCGACTGAACGGCATTCAAAAACAAAACAGAATTCAAAAGCAATCTCAAATTATTCCATTCAGTCGGGGTACTCTGCCCTTAAGAATAGAAACAGAGAATAGAAATCGTTTCAAATCGGCTAGGAACCCAAAATGAAGTGAGCTTTACCAATCTGAGGCCAATCTTTGAAAGGATTGATACGCAGGGCTTGAACGATCACTGACCTAAAAAGAGGACAACAAATGGCACTTCCTGACTCATCCGTTTCAGGTGATTTTTGACTTTAAGCGCTCATAGTCCGCCGATCGGCAGAGTATTCTTCGGTCAGCAGGGAAAAGAAAAAGCCCAAAAGGATAAGGAGAGAACAGATAAATCTTCGCTCTTGCACTTTTGGGCTTTTTATAAATTGTTTACGATTAAAGTCAGCAGACTTAAGAATTTTTCACTTTCAAAAGCAAAATCCAGATTAAAAAGCTGGTTACAGATTTTCCTGGATGGCTTTGGCTAATGCATCAAAATCCGGCTTAACGATTTCGTGGGTTTCGATAACCAGTGCGTCTTTGTCAGGCTGGCTGGCATAGCGGGGAATGATGTGGACGTGAAAGTGGTCAACGGTCTGTCCAGCCGCCTCGCGGCAGTTGGCTAAGATATTCACGCCATCTGCACCAAGTCCTTTTTCCATGGCTTGGCCGATTTTCTGAGCGATTTCAAAAACATGGCCTAATTTTTCTGCTGGATATTCCAACAAGCTTGCGGCGTGTGCTTTGGGCAGAATCAGCGCGTGGCCGGCCGAAGTCGGGTTGATATCGAAAATGACGCGGACGTCATCATCTTCATACAATGTGGTACTGGGGATTTCGCCATTGGCAATTTTACAGAAAATGCAGTCCATAGAAAGAAAAGTCTCCTTTCGGGCTTGATGCCCTTGTTATTTTCTCCAGAATAAACGAAAAGCCAGGCTAAGGGGAGGCCTGACTTTTCAAATTAAGGGGATTTAACGATGCGTGATCAGGGATCCGCACCAGCAAAGCAGGAACGCCTTGCTGGTGGAATTATAGCATGTGTGGAAGAAGACGGTATTAAAAAGCAGAAAAATCGCAAAATTCTGGATGATAACCCCCAAAAATTGATGAAAAGTGGCGGATCAAGCACAATTTTTCCCACTCGAACCCATCACAATCACCAAAAAATCCATGAACAGCGGCTCGAAATTCCTGTCTTGAAACAAAAATTGATGCCGTAAGCCAGGTCTGACTGTTTTTTTTCGATTGCCCGCATGTATACAATGAAAGAACTTACAGGCCAAAACGAGACCTGTGAAGTTTTGTACTTGCTTTTTTGATTGATACAATACGTGAGAGGTTCCAAATATGATAAATATGAAACTCGCAGACGCTGCCTTTGCAATGGCGGGCCAGATTGTTTCTGCTGATGACGATATGATTTTTCGCGGTGTGACAACCGATTCACGCAAGATTGAAGAAGGGATGCTCTTTGTCCCCATTGCCGGAGCAAGAGTAGACGGCCACTCTTTTGCAAGCCAGGTCATGGAAGCTGGGGCTGCCCTGATGCTGTGGCAAAAAGACCACCTTCCGGTTCCAGAAGGCATCCGGGCGATTGTGGTGGACAACACCATCCTGGCCATGGGCGATCTTGCCAAAGCCTGGCTTGGGGAAGTGGCTCCCTATACGATTGGCATTACGGGAAGCAATGGCAAAACATCGACCAAGGACTTTACAGCGGCTTTATATTCCAGTGTGGCGAAAACCTACAAAACACAGGGCAACCATAACAATGAAATTGGGCTGCCGCTGACTGTTTTTGAAATGGATCACGACACGGAAGTTCTGATTTTAGAGATGGGCATGGAAAACCGCGGCGAAATTGCGTATCTTTGTTCAATCGCTCCTTTGGATCTGGCGATCATCACCTCGATTGGTTCGGCGCACATGGAAAACCTGGGCTCGAAAACCAACATTGCCAGAGCCAAATGCGAAATTACAACCTCTTTAAAGCCATCAGGCGCATTGATTTATAACAATGACGGACCAGAAATCCGTCAGGCGTTAAGTGAACTGGATTTAGATCCAAGCTGGAAACTGATCGCCTATGGCAAAGATACAAACTATGCGCCTGCCAATTTGAAAGTAACCCGCCAGGGGCTTTCCTTTGAATTGAAGGCGCTCAGTCCAAAGCCGTTCCAGATTCCATCGGCCAATACCGTTCAAGCGTCGAATGCTACCGGTGCCTTACTGGCGGCTAAAGCCGGCGGCGTTCCCAAGTCCAAATGGCATCAAGCGCTGGCGCATGCGGATTTAACGCCGATGCGCGGGGATCTGAAAGCCTGGCACTCCAGCGTGATTTTGGATGATACCTACAAATCCAATCCTGAAGCCTCCCGCAGTGCGATTTCAACTTTAATGGAAATCCCTGCCGATGTGCATATCGCCGTTTTGAGTGATATGCTCGATCTTGGCCCTGAAGAAAATGAGCTCCATGCTTCCATTGGCCGTTTTGCAAATGAAAGCGGCGTGGATGTGCTGTTTACATGGGGACCTTTGAGCCAGAATACATCTGCTGCTTTTACCAGAACCAAGCAGCATTTTGAAAAGAAAGAAGACCTGCTTGCTGCTTTGAGGGCTTATGCCGATCAGAACGCAGCAATTCTAGTTAAAGGCAGCCGGGCAATGGCGATGGATACCATTGTCAAGGGATGCCTGGAAGGAGAAAATTATGAATAAAATCCGTCTTGGCGTCGTATTCGGCGGCCAGAGTTCTGAATACAGCGTTTCACTTCACTCTGCCGGATCGGTTTTGCATTCGATCAACCGCGAGCGCTATGACATCACGATGATTGGGATTTCCTTAGATGGCCAGTTCTATCACTATGAAGGCGGCCTCGAAGATCTCGAACATGATCATTGGAAAGAAGATGCGAAAAAAATTGCCTGGGTTCATAAAGGCATTTATGAGTTCGATACCCATCAAACCATTGAACTGGACTGCATCCTGCCGATTCTGCATGGCAAAAACGGCGAAGATGGCTCCATCCAGGGCATGATGAATATTTTAGATCTGCCTGTGGTGGGGTGTGATGTTCTGGGTTCGGCGATCTGCATGGATAAGGAAGTCATGCACCGCCTGCTTGAACTGGATGAGATTCCGGCTGCCAAATATGTCACTTTATATGTCAACGGAAACAATCCAACGTTTGAAGAAATCGAAGCCAGATTCCCGCTGCCCTGGTTTGTCAAACCTTGCAATGCCGGCAGCAGCTATGGCGTCCACTATGTAGGCCAGCGTGCGGATTTTGATGCGGCGGTTGAAGATGCGTTTCAATACGACGGCCGCGGCAAAGTGCTGGTGGAAGAAGCGATCGATGGCTTTGAAATCGGCTGTGCCGTCATGGGCGATGCCAAACTGACGACCGGCCAGCCGGATGAGATTGAAATTGCCGGCAAAGTATTCGATTTTGAAGGCAAATACGATCTGGTTGGATCAGCCATTTATTGTCCAGCCCGCATTTCCAAAGAAAAAACCGCCCAGGCTCAAGAACTGGCCAAAAAAGCCTATAAAACCTTATGCTGCCGGGATATGGCCCGCGTCGATATGTTTGTATGCAGCGACGGCCGCATCGTGATCAATGAAGTCAACACCATTCCTGGCTTTACGTCGACCAGCCGCTATCCAACGATGATGAAAGAAGCCGGCATCGAATTTGCCGATCTGATTGATCAGCTTGTCGATCTGGCCATGGAAAAAGAAATCAACATTTAATTAATATGACTGATACTTCTAAACTTCGTGCCTGGACGGAAATTGATTACCAGGCGATTGCTCATAATGTAGCGGAAGTCCGCAAACTGGTCGGAAACACAAAAATTTTGGGAATCCTCAAAGCGGATGCATATGGTCATGGCGCCCTGGAATGTGCCGCAGCCTTAGCGGATGCGGGCGTGGACTTTTTTGCGGTCGCCTGTCTTGCGGAAGGCCAGCAGCTGCGTGCTGCGGGCTTTCATCAGCCGATCCTGTTACTTGGTGCCACGCCGCCGGCAGCCTTTGATGAACTTATTGAAGGGGACTTCATCCAGACGCTTGTCTCCTTGGAGTATGCCCGCAAGCTTTCCGACTATGCCCTGGCGCACGGAACGAAAGCCAAAGCTCATGTCAAAGTTGATACGGGCATGAACCGGGTCGGCATTCAATATCAGGACGGTGCCCGCCGCTATGACCAGATCAAGGCCGCTTATGGATTGCCGGGCCTGGATGTGCAGGGCATCTTCTCCCATTTTCCAGTCAGCGATGATTTAGGCTTTGACAGCCGTGAATTTACCCGCCATCAGATCCGCCTGTTTAAAGAGGTGCTGGATCGGTTGAAAAACGATGGTATTGATCCGGGAGTGCGCCACATTCAAAACTCCTATGGCATTTTGAATTACAAGGATTTAGGCATGGACTATTGCCGGCCGGGTCTTTTGTATATGGGAGTAACCAGTGATGATCAGGTGCCGATTGCTTCAGCGCCTGACTTCATTCCAATTTTATCTTTGAAAACCAAAGTCTCGATGGTCAAGACTGTGCCAGCCGGGGCAACCGTCTCCTATGGCCGCCATTATAAATGCGACCAGCCGCGCCGGATCGCCTCGCTTTCGATTGGCTATGCGGACGGCCTGCCGCGCCTTGCCAGCAACCAGAATCTGATGATCTCGATTCGCGGCCATAAAGTGCCGTTGGTGGGCAATATCTGCATGGACCAGTGCATGGCGGATGTTACCGGCTTTGATGAGATTGAAGAAGGGGACATTGCAACGATCATTGGTGTCGACGGCCCGAATGTCATGACCGTTGATGCCATCAGCCGTGCTGCCAAGACCATTAACAATGAAACGCTCTCCGCTCTTTCCAAACGGCTGACGCGTATTGCAAAAGACGAATAGTTTGATTTGTATTTCTTTGGAAAATCTGAAATTGTATTGAAATGGAAAACTGCCGCATAGTCAGGCGCGGCAGTTTTTTTACGATTGATCTGCAAGCAGCCCCCGGTCTTGAAACCTGGCTTCAAGAACGCTGTTTAAGCTGATCTCTTTGGTAAATGTAACCCGGCAAATCCAGCCTGATGTTTTACAATAGATGTAGTTTTTCTGCGGCTGTTCCATGCGGCTGCTGGCCCATTGGGCAGTGGACAGAGGCTCATCATCCCCAATTGAGGAGGTCTATTTTGGCAAAACTTCGACAGTATCCGGCGATCGACATCGCCAAGTACATTGGCGCGATGCTCGTTGTTGCGATTCATACGTTTCCCTTTGAGGACATTTCGCCGTCCTTCAACTTGTTTTTTATCTCCACCATCTGTCGGTTAGCGGTTCCGTTTTTCTTTGTGTGCAGCAGTTTTTTCCTGTTTCGCAAGATCAATAAAACAAAAAACCAGGCTGAAGATGGCAATGCACTGGTCATGGAGTGGCTCAAGCGCTTAGGCACTTTATATCTGGTGTGGACTGTTATCTACCTGCCCTATACGATCTGGAACTATTCCCAGGCGGGATTCTCGTTGATGAGCCTGCTTGGCTGGATTCGGGACTTTTTCTTAAATGGTTCCTATTACCATCTGTGGTTTTTGCCGGCTTTGATGCTTGGCATGGTGATTGTCTGGACCATTTACCGCAAAAAAGGATTTGTCTATACCTTGGAAGTTTCTTTGGTTTTATACCTGGTCGGTTATTTGATTAATATCTATGCCCCCATCTGGGAAAGCCTGCCGGGTGTCTATGTGGTCTACGGCTTTTTTACCAAGACTTTGGTCACGGCACGGGATGGTATTTTCTTCGCCCCGATCTTTGTCTGCTTAGGTGCGGCGGCAGCAAAATTACGCCGTCCAAACCTGAAATCCTGTGCGCTCGGCTTTGCGATTTCTTTTATCTGCCTGATACTGGAAGTAACCCTGTATTCGGCCCTTGGGGTATTGACCGATAAAAGCTGCATGTTCTTAAGCTTGATTCCAAGTTTGTACTTTTTAATGAACATGCTTTTGCAGATCCGCGTTCCCAACCAGCCGATGTACAAGTCGATGCGGCAAGAATCCACTCTTATTTATGTCAGCCATATTCTTTTTGCCCGCTTGCTGCTGCTGATGCTGCCGCAGGTCCATCTGGTTGTGTATCTGGCAACCCTGGCTTGCTCGCAGATTTTCGCCAGCACCATTATTCGTCTGAAACCGAAATATCCATGGCTGCACTGGTTAATGTAATTATGATCAGAATCCACCAAGTAAAATGTGAAAGCGCAAAAGACATCGAAAGTGCGCTGCTAAAAAAATTAAATATGCCTAAACAGGATCTTTTATGCTGGAAAGTCCACCGCAAATCGCTGGACGCCAGAGGACAAAAGGTCCTTTTTTCCTTTATCATCGACGCGGATGTCCGTCATGAAAAGAAATACCTCCACAAAAAAGATGTCACGAAAGCCCCCGATGAAACCTTCACCTTTACGCCAAAGGGAAAGCTCCCGCTTGAAAACCGGCCTGTGGTCGCCGGTTTTGGGCCGGCAGGCATGTTCGCCTCACTGCTGCTGGCTCAATATGGCTACAAACCGCTAGTCATTGAGCGCGGGCCTGAAATCGACCAGCGCTCAAAAGATGTCGACGCCTTCTGGCATGGCGGACCTTTGAAAGCCAACAGCAACGTGCAGTTTGGCATGGGCGGGGCCGGGGCTTTTTCCGATGGCAAGCTGACCACCCGTTCCAAAGATTTGAAAGCCCGCAAGATTTTTGAAGAACTCGTCCGCTTTGGTGCAGATCCGCAGATTTTGTATGAACAGCATCCTCATGTCGGGACAGATGGCTTTGTCAAGATCATCAAAGGGCTGCGCGATGAAATCATCAAGCTTGGCGGTGAATTTTATTTTGACAGTCAGCTGGATGATCTTGAAATCGAAAATGATGCCCTCAAGGCCATTCACATTCAAGATCGCGGCTGGATTGGCTGCCAGGCTTTGATTGCTGCTGTGGGTCATTCTGCTTCCGATACGATCCGCATGTTTGCTCGAAAAGGCTTGATCATTGAAGGCAAGCCATTTGCGGTGGGCGTGCGCATTGAGCATAAGCAGGCGTTCATCAATCAGGCCATGCTCAAAGAACGGGCCGCTGATCCGGCACTGATTCCAGCCCGCTACCAGCTGACTGATACCGTATCCACTGGCAAAGGCGTCTACAGTTTCTGCATGTGCCCGGGCGGCTATGTGATTGCCGCCAGCAGTGAACCCGAAACCGTTGTGGTCAATGGCATGTCCTACTCGGATCGGGGTGGAGAAAATGCCAATGCGGCGCTGCTGGTGCAAGTGGGTCCCGAAGATACCGGCGATGGCGTCTTTGATGGACTGGCTTACCAGGAAAGACTCGAACATGCCGCTTATGATGTTTCCCATTCCTACAAAGCGCCTGTGCAGCTGGCCAGTGACTTTGTTGAAGGCAAGAGCAGCGACCACTTTGAAGACCTCAAGCCAACCTATCCATTAGGAACTGTCTTTACTGATTTCAATACGCTGCTGCCAAGCCCGATTGCCAAGTCGCTGCGCGAGGCGCTGATCGCTTTTGAAAAGAAAGTGCCCGGTTTTTTAGATGGGGCAGTGATGAGCGGCCTGGAAACCCGCAGTTCCTCTTCCGTACGCATTGTACGCGATCGCGAAAGCCTGCTTGCCAATGTATTTGGCTTTTATCCATGCGGGGAAGGTGCAGGGTATTCAGGTGGGATTATGACCAGCGCTTTAGATGGGATGAAGTGTGCGATGGCCTTGATGGACAATTTTGACAAGCCGTTAAATCCATCGTTAGAATGAAAGAATGAACTTGTTTTTACCTAGACAGGCGGTGGACTCATTTCGTGATCTGGACCTCACCGATTTAAAAGCCCGCGGCATCCATTTACTGCTCTGTGATGTCGACAACACGCTCTCGATTTTGGGCGATAACGGCTGTTCCCGTGAGGCGGTACAGTTTTTGCACGATGTCCGCAAGGCAGGAATCCATCCGATCCTGTTTACCAATAACACCAAGGCGCATGCCCTGCGAGTCATGCATGGCCACCCGGATGTGGAAATGCATACGTTTGTCTGCAAGCCGCTGCCCCTCTCGTTTTGGCGGATGATGCTTCAAAAGCGTTTGAAACCAAGCCAGGTTGCGGTATTGGGTGACCAGCTCTTTACCGATATGCTTGGCGGCAACTTGTCCGGCTGCTATACGATTCTTTCGCTGCCCTTATCCAAAGAGGAGCGGCGGGATACCAAGCTCATGCGCAAATTGGAAAACCTGATTTATACCTCGCTTGAAAAAAGCGGAAAACTCGTACGAAAGGAAAACCATGTCAGAATTCTGTAAAGGCTGCGGCGTCAAGTTGCAAAACGAAGATCCCAAAGCCCTTGGCTATGTTCCCGCGCTGGATTCGCAATACTGCCAGCGCTGCTACAAACTGCGCCATTATGGCGATGTCACGATCAACATGCAGCAAGGCATTTCGACCAGCCAGACCTTAGAGAAAATCAACGAACTCGACGGGACTGTTTTTTGGACCGTGGATCTGTTCAACTTAGAAAGCAATCTGGTCAGCCGGCTCAACCACAAGCTGCCGGGCAAAGAGATCATCATGATCCTGACCAAGCGCGATATCCTGCCCGCTACGCTGACCGATGCCAAAATCAAGTCGTATATTGAAAAACGACTCAAAGAAGAGGACATTCAAGTCAAAGACATCATCATTGCCGGCTATATGACCAAAGAAGGCGGCAAATGCGAGTCGATCATTCACCAGATCGAAAAAGATGCCGATAAGTTTGCTAAAAATAAAGATGTCATCTTTATGGGAATGGCCAACTCCGGCAAATCCACTTTGGTCAATAAGCTTCTGGGCTCCAAAGAGCTTACGATTTCCCGCAATCCAGGCACCACTTTGGATGTCATTGAACGCGACTGGCGCGGCCGCAAGCTGTATGACACGCCGGGCTTGGAAAACGATAAATCGGTGCTTTCATGGCTGCCTTCTTTAGAACTCAAAGAAGTCATTCCAACCAAACCATTAAAGCCCTATATCTGCCAGATTTATGAAGACCAATCCTTTGCGGCAGGCGGACTTGCGCGCATGGATGTCGTCTGCAATGGCAAAGCAAGCATTGTCGGCTACTTCTCTTTATCTTTGCCGATTCACCGCGGCAAGCTGGCCGATGCGGACCGGTTATGGAATGAACATTTAGGCGAGATGCTCTCGCCAGCCCTGGACGAATCTCTGGATACCATGAAAACCTGGCATGCTCCGCGCTTGAAAGGCAAGGAAAAAATGGATGTGGTCATTCAAGGTCTGGGCTGGTTTTGCGTATCGGGAGATATCCAGGAAATTACAGTGAAAGCTCACAAGGGCATCCAGATAACATTTCGAAAGGCGATGATTTAATGCTGAGTGCACAAAATAAAAAGAAATTAAGATCTCTGGCCGTAGAACTTCCTTCTATGATCCAGATCGGAAAAGGCAATTTATCCGAAACCTTCTTTGAAGGGCTGGATACTGAACTCGAAGCCCATGAACTGGTGAAAGTAACCCTGCAGAAAACCAGCACGCTTACCGTTCGCGAGGCGGCCATTGAATGTGCCAGCCAGACGGGCAGTGAAGTGATTCAAACGATCGGCCGGACCTTTGTTTTATACAGACAGAGCCGGGAAAACAAACTGGGAATCAGCAAATGACAAAAAAAGTCGCTCTTCTTGGGGGATCCTTCGATCCCGTACACAACGGCCATATTGCAATGGCCAATGCGGCTTTAGAACAACTCGGGGTCGATGAGGTCTGGTTGATTCCAGCCAATCAAGCCCCATTAAAAGACAGATTTTTAACCGATGGAACGTACCGCCTAGCCATGCTGCGCGAGGTGTGCAAGCACAATCCCAAATTTCGAATCAGCGATGTTGAACTTAAGCGTCATGGCACCAGCTATACGATTGATACCCTCAAAACGCTGACCAGACAGTTTAGTGATTACGAGTTTTACTATCTGATCGGGGCTGACCAGGCAGCACAGTTTGACAAATGGAAAGATTCAAAAGAGCTCAAGAAGATGGCCCATTTTGCGGTAGCAGACCGCAATGACAAGCTGGAAGAAATCGGCCTGGATAAAGATTTTATTTTGCTGCCGATGGAACCGGTCGATGTTTCGTCTTCGGAAATCCGCAATGGTAAAAAGCTCAACTTGATGCCGGAGTACATCCGCCAGTATATCCTCGATAATGAGCTGTACTTGATCTGGTGGATCAAGCCCCAGATGAATCCGGCCCGGTTTGCCCATTCCAACAGCGTGGCCAGACTTTGCCGCGAGCTGGCTAAAGCGCATGGCTTTGATGAACACCGTGCTTACTTGACGGGTTTGTTTCATGACGTGGCCAAAGATATGCCTAAAAGCGAGATGGAGAAGTGGATTCGGGCTTGCTTTCCTGAAGCGATCGACGAGCATCATGCGATATGGCATGGATATGTAGGCAGCAAGGTCGTTGACCGTGTATTTGGCATTCATGATCCAGCCATTGCCAACGCGATTGCCAACCATGTCAAAGGAACGAGCTATGATCCGTATGCGATGATGGTTTTCATCGCCGACAAGGTCGATCCGCTGCGCGGATATGATTCCTCTGGTTTGTACCATGCGTGCCTGCATGATTTATACAATGGCTTTTTACTGGTGAAAGCCGAAAATAAAGCCTTCTTGGAAAAGGAGAAAAAGTAACGTGGAAGCCTCTGAGATTGTTTGTAAAGCGATCAGCGAACGCAAAGGTCATGACATTGAAGTATATGACACCACCATGCTGACGCCGTTTATGGATACGATGATTGTCGCTTCAAGTGACAACACCAAACAGAACTATGCGATTGCGCAAAATATCAAAGACCGCTTGTTTGAAGCGGGCTGGACTGGTGCTTTTCGCATGGAAGGAAGCGCCGAATCCCGCTGGATTCTGGTGGATTTAAAAGATGTTGTGATTCATTTGTTTGTCGGCAATGAGCGCGATTTGTATTCCTTAGACCGACTCTATGAAGAATGCCCGGTTACCCGGTACGAAGATTAGTGGTATGGCCCAATACGAAACATTAGGACATTACTACGACGCGCTGGTTAAAGATGAAGAAGCCAGCAGACGCTGGGTGGACTGGATTGAAAGCTATCAGCCCGGTAAACGGTTTTTAGAGCTGGCCTGTGGCAGCGGTGAAATTACCGAAATGTTAGCTGACCACCATGAAGTCAGCGCACTGGATCTTTCTGCGGCGATGTTACAAGCAGCAGCAGCGAAAGATCCAGACCATAAAGTCACCTATCTCAAGCAGGACATGCGCGATCTTTCAAATTTAGATCAGTTTGACGCGGTCGGCTGTTTTTGCGATTCCTTCAACTATTTAGTTGAAGACCAGGAAGTCCAGGATTTCTTTGGCCAGATCGCCGACCATCTGCCTGCTGGCGGCTTGTTTCTTTTTGACAGCCACGGTCTTGCCCGTTTACAAGAATTTGAGCAGGACTATGAAGAAGCCGGCGAATTTGAAGATGGTACCCAGGTGCAGTGGATGATCAGCGCGGTGGACGGCTTGATCTACCAGGACTTTGCTTTTTACCTGCCAGATGGGCGGACCATTGAAGAGCATCATATGCAGCGGGTTTATGATCCCAACACGCTACAAAGCTGGCTGGACCAGGCTGGCTTCGAGGTTCTCGATTTGAGCGGAGACTTTGGAGACGAGAGTCTGGAAAACTGCGAGAAGTATTTTTTCGCCTGCCGTAAACGATAAGGCGAAAAGAAAAGCCTGGATTTTGAATGAGTGTTCAAAATGAAAAGGGATAATGAAGTTTGAAAATAAAGAAGGAGGCTTTCTATGATTGGATTGATTGCGGCGATGCCCCAGGAAATCAATGCCCTGACTGCCAATATGACAAATGGATCCACCCGACAGGTTGCGGATGTAGAATTTCGAACAGGAAAGCTGGGCCAGGAAGAATTGGTCATCGCACTGAGCGGCGTTGGCAAAGTACATGCGGCCATTGCTGCTACCTTAATGTGCCAGATTTACCAGCCTGAATGCTTGATTTCCATTGGAGTTGCCGGCGGCTTGCGCGATGAGCAGGAAGTTGGCGATCTGGTTATCTCCGACAAGGCAGTTCAAGCTGACTTTGATACTTCCTTTATTGATGGACCCGAAGGCATCGGCAAGGTGTTTAAAGCCGATGAAAAACTCATTGCCCGGGCCGAAGAAGCGGCACAAAAAAATGGGATTCCATTCCGCATCGGTACGGTAGCCACCCAGGATTTGTTTATGGCAGCTGATGAAGACTATGCCAAGCTGATGAAGCATTTTCCAAATTCCGCCTGTTCGGAAATGGAAGGCGGCGCGGTTGCCCAGGTCGCTCAGGCTTTCAACTTACCGTTTGTTATTTTGCGGACTTTAAGCGATGTCGTTGTCCATGAAGACAATCCAGTGGAATTCTCAACCTTTACCATCGCTTCCTCTAAAAAGGCTGCGGCTTTATTAAAGACCTTTTGCGAGCTCTAAGCTCATTACAATTGAACTTGAGAAGATGTCAAACCGACATCTTCTTTTTTTGGATTTACAAGACCCAGGATGAACGACCGTTCTTTTGGTTTCAGATTTTCTTGCGTTTCTTTTCAAAAATTGATCAAACCACTTTTTGTCTGCCGCAAAACAATTCGTAAATAAATAGATAAAACTTATGGCATCTTTTATGCTAATCTGAAAGCGGGTTAGGATCGCTGGAAAAGAGCGGGAGAAGGCGGATGAAAAATAAGAGAAGACCAGAATCGGACCAAATTGAATACCAAAAGGATAGGACGGATTCATTTTTGAAGACAGTTTCGGCCTATGCGAATTTTGGCGATGGAACCATCGAATTTGGAATCAATGAGGATCGTACCATTCAAGGATTAAAAGATCCGATAAAGTTTGCCAAGGACATAACGAATACGATTATTGACAAGGTGAAGCCCATTCCTGACTTTGAAATTTCCATTCACGAAAAGGACAGAACCGTTCAGTTATTGGTTCATAAAGGGCGGCAGAGACCTTATTTATACGACCAGAAAGCCTACCGGCGCCGAAAGGCATCGACAGTAGAAGTGGAAGATCTGACCTTACAGGATTTAATCTTGCAGGGCAGAAACATGACATTTGATCAACTTCCTGCCGATCATGCGCAATTGACCTTTCACGCACTCGAACAGGAAGTAATTGAAAAACTAGGCGTCGAACGACTCGATTTCAATTTGCTTATCTCCTTAGGACTGGCAGATAAAAGGGGCTGTAACCGGGCAGCTGAACTTCTGGCTGACCAAAATCACTATCCAGGAATCAACATTATCGTGTTTGGTGAAAATACCAATACGATCAGAAAAAGGCAAACGATGGACCATGTGTCGATCTTGATGCAGTACAACCAGGCACTAGACAATATGAAATGACCTCCTGATTGTAGCGACGTGGATTTACCCTTACACTCGGCAGGCTTTTTGATTGGCGCTTTTTTGAAATTGCGCATGAAATCGTATAATGGACGCATGAGAAAACAAGCAGATTCAAAAGCCAGTGTCCACAAGACTTCCCATACCCAGAAGTCAGTGGAAACTGAGCATGAACATAGATCGACTCCCCATCCCACAAACCACTCTTCAAGCAGAAAGTCTAAGCGTCAACGCAAAACCAAGCCTGCCAAGACCTACTATGGCTGGCCGCTGACCGCTGGGCTTTTTGCTTTGCTCATTGTCATGATCATGACGATATGGGCTTTGTTTATCAGTGGTCCAGCCCGCATTCATGATGAAGCGATTGCCAGAGTCCAGGCTGTCATTGAAGAGCAGGTCCCGGATATTCAGTCTTTGCGCCAGACAGAGTTTGACTTCGTTACCTGGCAGGGCTATACCGATGAGACTTTATACTGGTTTGATGCAACAGGAGCGATCATCACAACAAGAGAATTATCTACACTGAACTACAACGAAGCCAGGCAGAAGGCGCAGGAGTTATACAACATGAGTCCGGATACGGTTTTTCTGGCATATGGCTACTCCGGTCCGGTTTACCAGCTGGAATCAAGCGACCAGATTCTGATGCTGGACTATGATACGCTGGACTGGGTTTACGAAAGGGGAACTGGTTATGGTGGATCACAATGATTGGAACCAGCCTTGGTTCAGCCAGCTCAACTGGGTCATGGGCAATTTGGAAAAATTGGATCTTGACTCCAATCAAAAGCTGGTCGTGGCGGTCATCGCCTATTTAAATGACACCCATTCACCTTTTACCCCCGATATCATCTGTGAAAAAACAGGTCTCGATGATTCGGTGGTATTTGGGGTTTACGACTTTTTAGAAGCAGCGGGGTATGGTAAAACCGACACCCGCAACAAACAGCTTTACTTTAATATCGAAGGCCTGCTGGAACTGCCCACGCCGGATTTAGATAATCCGGTATCACAGTCTTTAATCCGCGAATTTTCGATGGAATTTGGCCGGCCTTTATCGGGGTCGGAAATGGAACGCATTCTCCAGCTCGCTGATCAATATGAAGAAGATACGATTATTCACGCGCTCGATGAAGCTTCCGCGTATAACAAGCGCTCGCTCAACTATGTAGAAGCTTTGCTTTCAGGCTGGAAAGCCCGCGGTTTAGATGCCGTAGACATTGAAAATGGGAAAAGATGAGCATGACTGGTGATGAAATTTTAGATCAGATCGAGATTTTGTTTCCTAACGCCGAATGTGAGCTGAAGCATGAAACGCCTTTTCAGCTGCTGGTGGCGGTGGTCCTGTCTGCTCAGACTACGGATGCCTCGGTCAACCGGATTACTCCTAATCTGTTTGCCAAATGGCCAGATGCGCCGAGGCTGATGAATGCGGATTTGAAAGAAGTCGAAGCGGTGATTCAGTCGATTGGGCTTTACCGCTCCAAAGCCAAAAACATCATCGCACTCTCGAAGGAAATTGTAGAACGGTTCAATGGTGAAGTTCCTTTCTCCTATGAAGATCTGCAGTCTTTGCCTGGCGTTGGCCGCAAGACGGCCAATGTCGTGCGTTCGGTAGCCTTTAAAGAACCATCTTTTGCGGTGGATACCCATGTGGAGCGCGTTTCAAAGCGGTTAGGGTTGGCCAAAGTAGACGATGATCCGCTCAAAGTGGAGCAGAAGCTGTGCCGCAAGATTTCGCGCGACCGCTGGAATCAAGGTCATCATGACCTTATTTTCTTTGGCCGCTATTTTTGCACGGCTCGCAAGCCGCGCTGTGAAGAATGTCCATTTGCCTCATTTTGCAAAAAAGACAAGCTGGAAGCCTACCAGAAAGAATTAAAGGAAAAGAAGAAAGCCGCCAAAGAGCAGGAAGCCAAAAAATAGAATGGAAATGAACAAAGAGAAAATTGAGACGGTTTTAGTCTGCGGCCGCGGAGCGGTTGGCATGACGATGGGCGATTTGTTTGATGCCCATTTACCCAAGGGAAATTTTGCTTTTTTATGCGATCCTCCAAGAGCCAGGCGTTATGCCAAAAAGCCGGTTCAGTTCAATGGTGAGCCCAAAACCTATCCGGTTTTAGCCAGCGATGATCCAAATGGATTCAAGGCAGATTTAGTTTTATTTGCCTGCAAAGCCTATTCGCTTGATGAAGCCATAGAGCAGGCCAGGCCTTTTATCGATGACCAGACGATTTTTATGAGTGCGATCAATGGGATCAGCAGCGAAGACAAGCTCATGGAAGCTTTCCCCAACAATCCGGTGATTCATACGATCGCCCAGAACATGGATGCCCGCTACGATCCCAAAGCGCAGATACTGCAATTTACAACGCGCGGGGAACTGGTGTTTGGCCCAGCCAAAGAAGAGCTGACCAGCCAGGCTGACCGAGTGCAGGCTCTTTTTGATGCCTGCCAGATTCCATATATCCGTTCGCAGTCGATCTTGCTGGATCAATACCGCAAACTGATGTTCAACTGTGGTATCAATCAGGTCTGTGCTGCCTATCAGGCAACCTATGGTGATGTCGCAAAGAATCCTGTTCTTAACCAAATCTTTCGCCAAGCGATGGAAGAAGCCAGAACAGTCTTAGCAGCAATGGGGGAAGATCCCGGCCGCAAAAGCCTGGAAAACTGGTGCTATAAAGTCGGAACGTTTGACCCGGATTCGATGCCCAGCATGGCGCAGGATGTTTTGCATCAGCGTCCAGTGGAACTTGAACTGTTTTCAGGAACGGTTGTTCCCAAAGCCCATACTCTCCATATTCCGGTTCCGGTACTGGAAGATCTGATGGACCGTATTGAAAAACGTGTCAGTGAATATTCAAATTTGTAAACAATCTCAGAGCCGAAAGGCTCTTCTTTTTTTTGCCTGCTCGAAAATATGGGATCCGCGATTGTTAATACCTTGGAAAAAGATGGTGAAAAGAAACAGCCTGCTCCTTAAATACCGCCCAGACTCAGCCAAAGCAGGGCATTCAGCCTTCATCAAGGATCAAGGATCGTTCATTTTCCTTAGATAAGAACGATAAACATAACTGGCAAAAACAATCGAAAGACCGAACTGGTCAGGTAAACAAGGAAGAACAAAACGCAGTCCAGATTAATACGGGCTGCGTTTTTTACTTGACAAGCAACGATTAAATGAATTCTAAAAAGAAGAAATTCTGAATGAATTGGAGAATAAAAAGGGAATTTACGATTCTTTCTTGAAATTAACACATAAAATCGAAGGCTTTAAAGGGTTTACGGTCGTTTTCGAGATGCGGTAGAGTGCAGGTGGGTTTGGAAGAACCCGGCAATTGTCCCACCTATACCTCGCGAGTAAGAAAGGAAATTTTATGATTCAAGCGTTTGTCAGACTTACCCTTTGCGCTGTTCTGTCGCTTGGAAACATTGGCTCAATGCGCCAGCTGACCAATAGTGACCCACCATCCATTTCAATCGAAGCCAAAGGCGCAGGCCAAGTCCACCTTGAGCAAGATCAGCACGAGTGGACCTGTACCCATCAAAGGCTCATCATCCCGCTGCCAGGCCAGGATCCAGTTCGAATTCTGGCTAAAGCAGATGAAAACGCCCGGATTGAACGACTTTGGATCGATGAGCAGGAAATAGAGGCGGCCAAGGACCAGGAAAGCTATGAGATCACCCGCTCCTTTGATCGCAATACTCCGATTGTCGTCTCCTTTTCCAACTGGAAAACAGAAGATTTTGATGACAGCCAAACTGAATCTTTCGAGCCTGCTCAAGATTCCAGCTTTGAAAGGATGGACGACACAAAGCAGGAGCCGCTCTCTCAAACAGAAGAGAACAAATCCAATGCCGCTTCGATTGGCCAGATTCTGATGCATTTGGGATCAACGATTTCGAGTTTATCCTCTGACTTCTCCAAGCTGGATGATGTCTCTCAGTTTGCTTTAAGCCAGCTTCCCAATGATTCATTCTCTGAAAAGCCGCTGGTCTCGGGCGATCTTGATCCTGGTTTAGAAGGGAATTTTGAAACTGCCGATTCCAGCAGCCAGGCGGAATGGGGTGGATCGACTGAAACTGAGAGCCAAAGCAGCCTGTCAGAGTCGATAAGAACTGCAGATTCAAATTCCACTTTGGAAGCTCAAGAAGAATCTTTGGATTCGAGCAGCCAGAGTGGTGAGACTGCAAGTCAGAGAGTGACTTGGAAAGACTTATCCCAAAGCGCTGTAGAAGAGTTTTACCACCAATGGCAGACCGACTTTGTGATCCTCTACGAAAGCTACCTGCAGGGCAATCCCGATGAATTCAAAGACTTTCGCCAAGCTTTGGGAGCTAAATGCGAAATCACTTCGTTTTTGGACGAAAACGGGTTTCTGCCAACAGATGTTTTCGATGATCCTGATGCCATTCCAGGCTGGCTGCAAGCCTTCAATCCAGGCCTGGTTCAAAAGGCCGCCCCTCAAACGCGAGCCAGAGCGAAAGTCCGGGCAGCCGCACCCAATAGTGGCGGCATAACGGGCGAAGTCACAATTTCCAGCCGCAATTTGTATGGTTCGGTACCCACTTTTGGCGGGTATACCGTCAGCAATTATCTCTGGACTCTCTCCAATGGCTGCAATGCCTTTTGTGCCAACGCTCTTGGCTCAGAACCCTTGCCAAATGAAAAAGCTTCGAACATTCGGGAAGTCAGCGATTCAAATTTACGAAAAGCCATTTACTACGGCTATGGCGGTCCGGCTAACCTCTTTAAAGCGTATACGACCGCCCAGCAAGTCATCTTTACCAATGAAATGGTCTCTCATGCCCAATCCGGAAAATCAATTTCAGAGATTACGTTCAATGGGACGATTTGGAGTTCGGGAATGAAGGATCGCTGGAATGAAGTGGTCAGTCAGCCTGGCCCGCCAGCCCGTTACAAGGTCTATCTGGCGGACTTTCCAGGTTCCGGCCCGAACTTCCAAGGCAATAACAGCGGCCGGCAGCCCTTAGCTTTTGGCTTTATGGGCGAAGAAGATAAAGGCGCCTTGCAGATTGTTAAGTCGATCAAAAGCGAAAATGGACTGCTTCCCAATTACGGGGGATCGAATTATTCCCTGCAGGGAGCTGTGTATGAGTATGGCCAAGGATCGACGGCTGCTGGAACTTTGACGATTGGCGCTGATGGCTGTTCACAGACTGTTGTGGTCAAACCCGGAACGTATTGGGTTAAGGAGATTACAGCGCCTAAAGGGTTTGCGCTGGATCGGACATCTTATTCCATTACGGTTACGGCCGGTTCATCAACAGCCGCACCCAACCGAATCATCGTTTACGATCCAGCCCAATACTGCCAGGCAGACGTCTTGGTGGTGAAAACGGACAAGCGGACAAACCAGCCCGTGGCGGGAGCCAAATTTATGGTGAAGTATTACGCCTTAGATCCTGCTAAAGCCACCTTGGCCAATATCAAAAAAGCAACGGCTGTCCAGGAGTGGGAATTAACAACGAATTCCGAGGGAAAAATCATCGCCAGCAACACAAAATTCCCGATTGGCGTGTTGACCATCGAGGAAATTGAAGCTCCGGACGGCTACCGGCTGGATGATACGGTACATATTCTGGCACTGGATCCGAAAAACAGTAAGGAAGAATGTTTCATGACGTTAAGTCCAATCCGCATAACCAATGAGCCGATCGTTGACTTAAACCTTTACAAAGTCGATGGCAGCAGCGGTGCCCGCCTGCCTGGCGCACAGTTTACAGTGACTTCACCCTCCAACCGCCGTTTTACCTTGACTACCGATACCAATGGCAGTTCTCGGTTCACGCTGGATGAAGATGGCCAATGGACCGTTCGTGAAACGAAGGCCCCGGCCGGCTATACGATCTATTCCAAAGCCATTCCATTCAAGGTGAACGGATCAACTGTTACCTGCTTGGCAGATAGCGAGACGGTGAAATTTGATGGAACCAACCTGGAACTGGTTGTTTCCAACTTTACCGAAGGCTTTTCTTTGCAGGTGCACAAAGTAGATGGCAATGACCAGCCGCTTCAAGGAGCAGTCTTCGGGCTGTATGGCGATTCTGGGCTGAAGGAAAAGCTGGATGAAGGCATCAGTGATGAACAAGGCCGAATCGACTTTGGCCCACTTAAGACAGATAAGGAGTACTACTTGGCTGAAATCAGTCCTCCTGAAGGATACAAGCCGCTTGTAAAGAAAAGCGGTGCCCCCAAAACGTACCGGTTTGAAGGGTTCTACGACAACGGCTTGTACGCCTTTCGTGCCGGGTCAGGGGCAAGCGCCGTTACTCAGCTCACAGAGCCGCCAGTTTCGGATTTTAAAAATACAGAGTACGCCTTCTGGAGCCCTACCAGTAACAGTGGTTCGATCTTGCATATCAAACTGCGCAATGACAAGCAGGTGATTTTACCCAAAACAGGGGCCTGGCAGGTTCCACTTGCTTTAAGTATGGGCTCAACGATGATCGTCACCAGTTTGGTCAGGCCGAAACACCGCTCAAAACGATCTGCCCATTCATTCAAGACGTTTTAAACAAAGTCGATCGAGACTTTACGAAGAGAAATTTGAAAGAAGGAATTGATTTATGAAAAGACATCTCATCCGCCCGCGAAATGCTTTGCTTGCGGCTTTAACCACTTTGATGGTTCCAATGGCCAGCATGACCAGCGTCCAGGCGATGACAACAAGCCCGGTTTACCAAGAAGCTGCAGGAAACAATGGCCCCTATACCATCACGCTGACCAGCACCAATGCTGGATCACTGAAGGGAAGAAAGTTTAATCTCTACAAGATCTTTGACTTAACGACAGGGACAGGCGGGGCCTTTAACTATACCTTTACCAGTGATGCAAATACTCAAAAAGCTGTCCAAAAAGCGGTTTACCGAACGATCACGACAGGTGTGGGTGAAGGGGCTCAGGTAAGTGATGACCAAGCCAAAACGATTACGATTGCCAAAGCACTTGATACCATTGCAGGACTTACCGATTTGCCAGAATCAGAGACTGGAAAGATAGAGGGTCAGACCAGCCGGATGCGAAAATTCAGCGAAACGCTGCGCAAGGAATTGGCTGCCGCCAATGTTACACCACAAACCCAAAGTGTAACTGAGAACAGTTCCACCTACCAAATTTCAGGATTGACCAAAGGATACTACCTGATTGACGAAGAAGTCGCCCAGCCATCTGCTTCCTCTGAGCCGGATCAAGGACATTCTCTTTGCCTGATGTTAACTGTAGACGACAACCAGGAACTGGAGTTAAAAGGTGTCTACCCAACTATCCACAAACAAATCCAGGAAGACGATCACAAAGATACCCTGGGAAGTGATGGCTGGAATGATATTGGTGACTACGAAATCGGCCAGACTATCCCTTACCGCTACCAGATTGGGATTCCCAATATCAGCGGGTACAAGACTTATACACTTGTCATCCACGATAAGATGGATGCCGCTTTAAATTTCCAGTCGGACTCCATTGCCATTACGGTTAAGGGGACAAGTGCGGACAGTGGAAAGACTTACTCTCTGCAAGCTTCTGATTACCAAATCAAAACACCAGGAATCACGCAGGGAAATACCTTTGAGATTGTGATTTCTGATATCAAAGGCATTATTGACCAGAAAATTTATGGTGCCGCCGCTGGTGCTCCAGCAGCCGATCATCCTTATGGGCAGACCATTGAAGTGACGTACAATGCCAAACTCTCAGAGACAGCCGCTTCAAATCCAGGCCGACCCGGTTTTGAAAACAATGTTCGATTAGAATACTCTAATGATCCAGACAGCGATGGCCAGGGAACGACCGGCTTTACACCATGGGATACGGTTGTTGCCTTTACATTCCAGATTGATGGCGTTAAAGTTGCTGAACCCAAATCAGAAGGTGATACCCCGCAGCCATTAGCGGGTGCTCACTTCCGCCTCTATCGAGATCAGGATTGTAAAAATGAGATTCGGCTCAAAAAAGTGACAGATGGATATGCAATCCAGTCTGAGGCCACAACAGATGGAGCCGAGCTGGTTACCGAAGCGAATGGAAATATCAAAATCTTCGGCCTGGACCAAGGAACTTACTATCTTAAAGAAACCCAGGCTCCAGATGGCTATCATGGTCCACTGACGCCCCTGAAATTAGACATTACCCCAACCTATACGGAAAATCGCAATAACTACACAGCAGGTGAGGGAAAGACAGATAAGATCCTCAAGCAGCTGAATGCGAAAGTCTCTTATATCGAAAGTGTGAATGGTGACCAGCAAGAGATCAAAGATCAAGTTGTAGAAACTGAAGTAGGAAATGGTTCTGTCCAGCTGCAGGTGGTCAACCGCACTGGAAAAGAGCTGCCTTTAACCGGTTCGAATACTGCCTGGATCTCGATGGCTGCGGGCAGCGTGCTCGTTATCGGTGGACTGAGCATGACTTTGCAAAAGAAGAAAAAGAACTAAAAGGAATTTGATATGGCAGGATTGAAACGAACACTCCGCCTTGTCTTGCTAGTCGGCGGGCTGGCACTTTGTCTGGCGCCGACGATCTGGTCCCGGTTTTCTTACCACCAGGCCGCTGACCAGATTCAATTAATCCGCCAACAAGCCAAAACATTGGACGACCATCAAATCGATGAGGTTCTAGCCAAGGCGCACGCCTGGAATGAAAACCTGGCTGGCCACGTACAGGAGCCAAAAACGGAGGAGCTGGAACTTGCCGATACCGGCCAGTCCTTTGATGTGGTCCGTACGAATCAATTTGAAAAGCTGCCGCCTTATGACCAGCAGCTTTGTGTGCTCGATCATGGGGTCATGGGGATTCTCCATATCCCGAAGATCGGAATTACGCTGCCGATCTATCATGGCGTGGAAGAAGAAGCGCTCTCAAAAGGAGCAGGACATCTGCCCTCCTCTTCACTGCCGGTCGGATCTTCAACAGGACGAACGGTCCTGTCCGCTCATCGGGGATTGATGTCAAGCGAGCTTTTCACCCGCCTGGATGAGATGGAAATCGGGGACTTGTTCCACATTGAAAACCCGAAGCAGACGATGGCTTACCAGGTTTGCGATATCGAGGTGATTCTGCCTGAAGAAGTCGAGAAGCTAGCCATTATCGAGGGACAAGACTTGGTGACTTTGCTGACGTGTACGCCTTATGGAATCAATGACCATCGGCTGTTAGTCACCGGCAGACGGGTCGACTGGACAGAGCAGGTTCAGGAAGAAATCAGAAAGCCAGTCGTCCAAAAACCATCGCTTCGTGAACAGCTTTTCAAACTTTGGCCGTGGCTGATGGCTGGCGTTGCCATGCTGGTGTTGTTCGTTTCCTTTGTATCCGCCAAAAGAAAGGCGAAATAAATGAAACGATGGAAATCCTGGATTCTGATCTTGATTACTGGACTGCTTTGTATTTGCAGCGGCTGCATGATCCTGGCGGCCGAAGAAATGGATCCTGCTGCTTTTAACCAGCAGACAGGAACGATTGAAATCCGGCTGGAGCCTGCCGCTTCCGGGCGTCCGGCCGAGCATGTTGAATTTGAAGCGTACCGGGTGGCTGATCTTGTACAAAGTGAGTTTGTCTTTCTAGAACCATACAAAGACTGTACGTTAAAAAGCAGTCAGATTGATCAGTCTGAACCGATGAAAGAGGCCATTCAATTCTTAAAAGCGCATAAAACCACACCGGATGCCACTGCCACAGCCGGCTCGGATGGAAGTGCTTATTTTGAGGCTATCCCCTATGGACTTTATCTTTTTGTCGTCAGCAATCCGGCTCAATACGAACTGGTCGGTGATTTTCTTGGCATCCTGCCGCTCTGGAATGCGAAAGAACAAAAAGAAGAGAGCCGTATTACCATTCGGGTGAAGCCCAATCCAATTCCGGATTTGCAAATCCAGAAAATCGATCCCCAAAATCAGCCGATCTGCAATGCGAAGTTTGTCTTTGCCGCTTACAGCGACATGGAACAAACGGGGATGATCGCGGCCCGAAGTGCGGATACAACCACCGGTACAGTTGTCTTTCGTCCGAATTTAGGACAGACGATCTACATCAAGGAAATCAGTGCGCCGCAAGGCTACCAGCTTTCTGAACGTTTGGTAAAAGTGGCTATGGATTTGGATGGTTCGGTCTATATCGATAACCAGAAAAAAGAAGCCGTTGATAATCTGGTCACCATCCAATATGAAAACAAACCGATTGACCAGCCCGAACCCGAACCGGGCCAGCCGGCACCCACTCCGACGATTCCCAATAAGCCGGATACGACTTTGACACCTGGTCCAGGCAACAATACGCCAGTCGTCGGCCAAACATCGCAGGCATCGGCTCCAGCGTATTCAGCAACAAAACCGGCTACAACCACCAAGACGCAAGCTGGATTATGGTTAAAAGTATTCGGTGGTGCTTTGGCAATTTTTCTGGGCGCATTGGCTGGGATTGCTTACAGGCGCCATCACGAACATAAACCCAAACGGCCTTCGTATCTGGACTAACCTGAAATCTTTTCACTCCCCCAGCGCAAAACAAAACCACTTGGTAAAACTGGCCGGTGCAAGCATGACCTTCAAGCATCGCCCATCCAAAATAAACACGATCCCAATAAGAAAAGGACAGGCTGCCCGGTTCCAGCCTGTCTTATTTTTATGAATCCACATTTAATTTTTATTCGGATTGGAATCAGCTTGAAGCCTGAAAAGAAGGCCGATCAACCGGCTTACCCTTCTGATTTCTCTGGTTCCTCTTCGTTGGGCTCTGTTAATTTTAAAGCAGCCTGTTCAAGGCGGCTTCCCAGTTCCGAATAGTCCAGGAACAGATTGTATAAACCATCTTCGCTTAATACACCGCGATCGATTCCATCGTAGGCCCCTGATTCATCGATCGCGTAGTCAAGCAGCCATTCCGGACTGAAATACCATGCTTTTAATGCCTGCAAGGCCTTTCCAGCCTGTTCAAGATTTTCCTGCAGCGCTTTGAAGGAATCATAATTTGTTTCCAGTTTCTCCATTAAAATTTCCATCTGTTTAATGTTTTCGATGCGCTTGGCGAGCTGCTGGGGAGTCTGGTGTTTGGCCAGAGTCTGAATTTCATCTAATTCAATAGTCTCATATTCGCTTTCAGTGAGTGATTCCACTTGTTTGTTGTTTTCGCAGCTGGTCATTTCATTTCCTCCTTGTATTTCAGTCCTTGATCCAATGCAGACGGCTTGATGGCTCTGCTTCTGAAATCTGATGTTCAATCGGATCGGGCGGATGATGATTCAAATATCTCAATAATTAGATGAGAGCACAATGATTTTTGACAGGAATGTTCACTCTTTGGATCTTTTGCCAGACTGAATCTGCTTTTTATAAAGTTTGGCAAAATCATCAGCAGATGGACAAAAGAAAAGCTCCAGCGCACTGGAGCAGAGGGATCGGAGTCTAGTCTTCTTCCTGAACGGCATCCCAGTCGGGCCCGATTTGAGGTGGTGTTTTGCCATCAACACGGGCTTGCAAAATGCGGATCTTGCGGTCCATGTCATGATGGGAAAGTTTCATATAGCGGCGCAGGAAGTAGTCCTGGCATTGATTGTAAAGTTCGACCATTTTATTGTATTTTTGTTCTTCGGTAAGATTCTGGCTGTCCATAAAAAAGCCCTCCTGTCTTCAGTATAAAAAGAAAGGAGAGCAAATGAGATTGGAACGCTTTGGATCATGAAGCAGAAGAGCAGTGAGAATTTTCTTCAACTTTATCCCGGAACTTGGCATTCCGGCTGTTTTCATATTCCATGGTCCGTTCATACACAACTTTAAGGCCTTTAAAGATCAGCTGCGGATCATAGACATCAATTTTATCCGTATGCTGGCAGATCACGCGGCCAAGTCCGCCGGTGGCGATCACTTTAAAATCAACACCGGCTTCCTTGCGGAAAGCCTCAACCGTCTTTTCAAAGCCGCCTAAAAACTGGTAGAAGATTCCAGCCTGCATGGCGGTCTGGGTATTCTTTCCCATGACAGAACGAGGTTTCTTGATTTCAATTTCGGGCAGCTGGGCCGTCTGGCCCCATAAAGCGTTGGCACCCGTCTCGATGCCGACTCCAATTGCCCCAGCTTTAAACACGCCGTTTTCATCGACGTAGTCAAAGGTAGTGGCAGTGCCAAAATCGACAATTAGAAGCGGATAGCCATATTCTTCAACGGCGCCTACGACATCCGCAATGCGGTCGGCACCGACTGAACGCGGATTTTCAAGCTGGACACTGACACCGGTCTTGACGCCAGGACCCATGACCAAAGGTTCAATGCCTAAAAACTTGATGATGCCGTTTCGAAAGGAGTGCATCACTTTGGGTACGACGGAGCTGACAATAACGCCTTCTATATCGGAGTTGTCCAAGTTTGCGGAGCGCAGGAAGTTTTCCAGCATAAAGCCGTATTCATCTGAAGTCCGCCGGACTTTGGTGTTCATGCGATAGTTGCAGATGAGCGTGTCGCCATCAAAAACACCGATGGTAATATTTGAGTTTCCTACATCAACGCAAAGCAGCATGAACGGAGTCTCCTTCCTGCAGCGAGAGCATGGTTTTTAAGATAATGTGGCCGAGCGCTTCTTTGGTCTGCAAGTCTAAATGCTCAGTCCGGTCTTTAAATAAAAGGGAAACGATATTGGTATCCGTTTGGAAGCCGGCGCCTTTGGTATGAAGGTTGTTGGCCACCAGCATGTCGCAGTTTTTGGACTCAAGCTTGATGCGGGCATTGGCGTCGAGATTTTCTGTTTCCATCGCAAAGCCGCACAAAATCTGGCCCGTTTTTTTATTAGCTCCAAGATGGGCGAGAATATCCGGATTTTTTACGAGTTCCAGCGTCAAGGTATCCCCTGATTTTTTCATCTTCTGATCGTGCTGGTCTTTGAAGCGATAGTCGGCAACCGCCGCGGCCATGATGATAAAATCAGCCATCTCGGCCTGTTCCAGCATCGCTTTTTCCAAGTCGAGCGCACTGACAATTGGCACAACTTCAACCCCTTCTGGCGGGGCAATCGTCACCGGACCGGAAACAAGGGTCACGGTTGCTCCAAGATCACGAGCCGCTTTGGCAATGGCGTAGCCTTGCTTGCCGGAAGAGTGGTTGGACATGAAGCGGACCGGGTCAAGTGATTCCTGGGTGGGTCCGGCCGAAACCACGACGCGTTTGCCTTGTAAAGGCAGATCAGCTTCCTGGCGGGACTCACTTTGCCTGGAGGCATCGTTTTTGGCCAGAACAGCTTTGATTGCGGCTTCCAGATCGGCCGGTTCTGCCATCCGTCCCTGGCCGGCTTCCTGGCAGGCGAGCATTCCATAAGCCGGATCAATGATATGCCAGCCGCGTTCATGAAGCGTTTTGAGATTGTTTTGGGTGGCGATGTTTTCAAACATATGAACATTCATCGCGGGAGCTGCTAACATGGGGCAGGTTGCTGCCAGGATCGTGCTGGAAAGCAGATCATCGGCAATGCCGCAGGCTGCTTTGGCTAAAATGTTGGCATCCGCTGGCGCAATTAAAAAGAGATCTGCCCAGCGGCTTAAGGCAATATGAGGAATCATGGCCTCATTGGCTCCGTTAAACTCATCCGTATAGACATCATGATGAGATAAAGCGGCAAGGGTAAGTGGTCCAAGAAACGCGGCAGCGTGCTTGGTTTCAATAACCCGCACTTCATAGCCCTGCTTGGTCAACGAGCTGACCAGCGAGGCAATTTTGAAAGCGGCGATGGATCCCGAAAGACCAATCAGAATATGCGCAGATTCCATGAAAAACCTCCTTAGAAACACACTGGTATCGTTTGCAGCCGCTTCGGACCTGCAAGATGTTCCAGCTGATTTTTGAGTGGATATCAATGCGAAAAGCTAACCAATATTATACCGGTATAAGCTAACTTTTAAAAACGGTTCATTCGATGACAATCCTTGAAAGCGATCAAGCGGCATCAGGAAATCTCCTATACAATGAGTATATGAAAGTACTGATAGCTTCAGATTCCTTTAAAGGATGTATGACAAGCCAGGAAGCAAACTGGCAAATCGAAAGCGGTATAAAACGAGCAGATCCTTCTGTTGAATGCTTTTCTTTCCCGATCTCAGATGGTGGTGAAGGAATGGTGGACGCTTTTGCGTTTGCTTATAAAGCCAAAATCTATGAAGTACGGGCAGAGGATTTGTATCATAAGCCTATCTGGGTGCGTTATGCGTATTGCGAATCCAAACAGACCGCCTGTATTGAAGCGGCAAGTGTAGTGGGACTTACTTTATATGATTATTCTAGACGCCATGTGATGGATTCATCGAGTTATGGCTTGGGAATGCTTTGTAAAGAGGTGCTGCGCCAGAAGAAGATCCGGCAGCTTATTATTGGGCTGGGCGGAACAGGCTGCAACGATGGGGGAATGGGATTTTTAAGCGCCTTTGGCGCGGTGTTTTATGATCGATACCGGCAGGTGTTAGAGCCGTGTACGAAAAATCTCAACAAGATCGCTTTCATTGATAAGCGCGGTTTTAACCCGCCGCGCGGCGTGAATCTGATTGCAGCATGCGATGTCAATAACCCTCTGCTGGGGCCGCATGGCGCAACTTGGATTTTTGGCAAGCAGAAAGGATTAACTTATTTCCAGCAGGAAATTGTCGAGCAGGGAATGAGCCAGCTCAATGCAAAAATTGACCAGACTTTCCATGTCAACATGAATGCCTACGCTGGGGCTGGAGCAGCCGGGGGACTTGGCGGAATGCTCATCGGAGTCTTTAAAGCCCATATGGTTCCAGGCCTGCAGATTTTGGAAGAAGGGGAGATGATGAGCGCTTTAAAAGCGTGTGATTTCATCTTTACTGGCGAAGGGCAGACGGACAGTCAGTCTGCCGATGGAAAAGTCGTATCCCGCCTTGCTAAACTGGCCAGGCAGTATGATGTTCCGATGGTGGTCATCAGCGGCGCCCTTGGACCAGGATTTGAAAAACTCTACAGCCAGGGTGTGGATGCCATGTTTTCAACTGCGGATCGGGCAATGAGCTTTTCCTATGCACTGCGTCATGGACCACAGAAGCTTGAACAAGAAGCCTGGAATTTGATGCGCCTGATCCTGGCAGCCCGCAAAAGCTGCCGCTAAAAGAAGGCAGCAAGAAGTCTGCCATGTTAAATGCTATAGGTAAGGATAGTGAAATAAAATGAGAAAAATATTGACTAGAATGGCCATGTGGGGGATGGCCGTTGCACTTGTGTTTGGTCTTGCCGGATGTCAAAAGCAAGATCCTTTAGAACCGTTAACGATTCAAGAGATCGATATCAATCAGCTGGAAACCAAGCTGGAGGATAAAGAGACATTTACTTTACTGGTAGAACGCGATAACTGTAATTTTTGTGCCGCAATGAATACCTATATTGAGCAGACCCGGCAAGAGCACCCTGGCCGGTATAATGTCTATAAACTCAATACAACGGATTATGAGCTGTACCGGGAAAATGAAGGCGATATGACGCTGGTTTCTTCGACCGACCAAGGTCAGAAGCTCCTGGCTATCTTTCCTTATTTTCTGTATACACCAGCCATCTACAAAATCGAAGAAGGCAAACCTGTCAACTGCGGAATTGGCTATGACGAAAGCCGCCATACGGTATCGAACTGGGGTGTGGACAGCACCATTGACTGGAATGTGGCCAAAGCCGTCGATCTGTGGGAATACTTGGGGGCTTCGCCAGACGAATTGGATCAGCTGATCTCGCAGACTACCAGTGAGTAAGCGAAGAGTGCCAAGCCAAAATGACTATTTCCTTCTTGGAAACACCGGGTTTGTGTTTTGTTAGGTTGATCCGTGAATAAAAAAGCTCTAATGTAAGTAGATGTAAAAAGGGAGAGCAAAATGAAAGGAAACGAAAAAGAACTTGAAAATAATGTGTTTTTCTGGCAGAAGCTCGATACGCTGATTTTATCGAGCCAGATTGAACTCATCCGTCAAAAGGGCCAGCCAAGCGTGGATTATCCTGGACTGATCTATCCCGTAGATTTTGGCTGTGTCAAAGATACGATTTCTGCACCAGGCACTCCATTCTATTGTTTTCGAGGCACACTGAACTCTTTAAGTGCAACCGCCTTAATTGTTCAGGCAGATATTTTATCCAGGGAAGTTTTGACGAAAGTCTTGATTGGCTGCACGGAAGAAGAGTGCCGGCTGATTTTGAAATTTATTAATGCCACCGAGTTCCAGAAAGCCATTCTGGTCAGACGCGGTGCAGAAGTCCCTTCGTGGGCGACCAACGACCAATAAGCCAAATGAACCCAGAAAAGCGCAGACTTTAAGCTCTGCGCTTTTCTTATGGGTCTTTCCAGATGTATGACTTGTCTGCCAAATCCGATCAAGATCAGGCAGCTTTTCTTTATTTAAAAAGGATCTACCAGAAAAAGAAAGATTTCCGGGCATCTCCCTTTTAAAGCAGATCTTCTCATTCAGATAAGTATTCAATTCTAGTTGGTTTCTTTTCCTTTTTAACGAGGTATAGCTTTTAATAAGTGCTTGAAGAGAGGAAGTGGTGATATACTCATAAGGTAAACGGAGGTAATGACGTTATGGAATTAAAAGGATCTCAGACTGAGAAGAACCTGCAGGCCGCTCTTGCTGGCGAATCCCAGGCTTACACAAAATATCAGTGGTTTGCTGCTTATGCAAAAAAAGAAGGCTATAACCATGTAGCAAGCATCTTCAATGAAACAGCTATGAACGAAAAAGCCCATGCAAAGCTGTGGTTCAAATACCTGCACAATAATCAGACTCCAACCACTATGGAATGCTTACAGATGGCATGGGATGGCGAAGACTACGAAACGACTGAAATGTACAAAGACTTCTCCGCAAAGGCAAAAGAAGAAGGCTTTACTGAAATCGCCAAGAAAATGGAACTCGTTGGTGAAATCGAAGCTCACCACAGAGATCGTTATGCGGACATGATGAACCTGATCAAAAACGATCTGATGTTCACTCAGCCAGAAGAAGTAAACTGGATCTGCCTGAACTGCGGTTACATTACAAAAGCAAAATCCGCACCAAAAGTATGCCCAGTCTGCAAACATCCACAGTCCTGGTTCGAAGTTCTCGTTGATTTCAACCAGACTCTTGCAAACCCATCCAACATCTAAATCCATCTCTGAACAGGGTTTACGAATCTGCCGTGGATCATCCGATGGCAGTTATTCAACAATACGATTGAACAAACGGCTGAAATCAGCCTTGAAAGCTTCCCGAATTGAACGGGAAGCTTTTTTGATTGGATTTCAATCGATCTGGAAATTTGTTCTGCACCCGAAAATGGGCGAAAAACATACACTTTTGTTCTGCGCAAAAGGCAGTCTTTCCTGCCCCATTTACCCATGCTGTTTTTAGCGAATGTTCAGATAAGCCTTTCAAGTTAAGGATGGCTGTTTTCAATGCGTCCCGGTTTTCCAAATCTGAAACCGGGCTTTTTTAATGCCGGATTCGACCTGCTTTTCCAATTTAAAAACCAAAGAAGCCGGCTTTAATTCATGCAACAAAGTGCATTTTTTCAATTTCGAGTGATTTATATTGACTGAATTAACCGTTCTATAAATAATCGCCAAATGCCAAATTCCGTCTTTGCAGCGGATAGCCATGAATGCCAGGTGTTCTTTAGAAGACTGCGATGACCGGCTGTCTGCCCTGCAGATTGACCAGACACCTTTGTTTAAAAGAAATACAGGGACATCAAAACGCGTTTTCGGGTAAAGAGACGCAGGGTGAGGGGGCAAGAGTAGGGTGGATTGGAAATGAAAATGCGGATGCAATCATGCATAAATATTGCGCTGAATAGCATGAAAACAAAGAGCATAAGGAGAATAAAAAGGTAACGATAAACTTCGCAAAATTGAAAGCCTTCTCTTTTTGGACTGGACAGTGAGAATGAATTATGAATAGCTCTTATTGTAAAGATAAAATTAAGAAGGTTGACCACTCTATAAAGGGAAAACTAACATAAATTAATATTTTAAACAACTGAAAGGATAGAGTGAAGGTAAATTGGTAGGACAAAAAAGCAACACTTAAAAGATAATATATGCAACCGGCACAACGAATATTTTGAGGTTTATTTTTTCAATGACATCAATAATGTCGATATAGCCATTACTATAAAAATAGAGCTCCACAAGAAGAGAGAAAATTCTGCCTATCAAAAATTTAGCGGCAAATACCCTACATGAATATATGCATAAGGATAGAATAAAGATGGAGTTAAGGAGAAATAAAGAATGCTACTCATCGGGTTTGAAATAAACGCTTAAAAATGAGTAGTCCCCCAATTTTGTTCCTCAATTTTTGTTCTTCGATCTTCTTGTTTGGAGAAGAGAAAATGGACCCTGAAAACGGGTATCGGAGGGAATCGTATGAAGCATACATCAAAATTGAAAGCGTTGAAGTCTTGTCAAGACACCAGATGGTGCAAATATATTGCTCTTGCACTAGGGTGCTCGATTGCTGGAATTGTCAGTTATGGAATCATGCAGACCACGCCGACTATTGTGGCCAATGATCCAGCATCAGAGCAGAAAATCGCAGTTACGGTTGATGAACAGCCGACACCGGCTGACGATCAACCCGCCAAGGCTGTAAACACACAGCCAAGCCAGGCTGTCACCATGGATCAGGCCGCGGCTCAAAAAGAGTCCGCTACCCCGACTTTACAAGTTGAGCGGACAGAAAATGCTTCCCATCCTGTTTTTGCGGCGGCAGCCGATACCGTCGGCCAGACACCCTTGCCAGCGGTTTTGGCGAGTGCTGAATCGACCAGCGATGAAAATACAATCCGGCCAGCAGAAGCCAACAGTTTTGTTCCCTTTGAGGAAGTTGATCCCAATGAGCTCTTGCAGCAGACCGCTCAGGTCACAACCCAGCCGGCTCCCGCTTCTCCAACCTATCTGTCCCCAATCGGAAGTGACGGAATCTGGCATGTCAGCTATATCCCGTACTGGGGTGCTGCGGCTGCTCCGGACGATGGATCGATCGGCCTTTGGGCAGATGGCTGGTTCATCGCGCATTCCGGCATGCTCAATGGAGATACAATCGCTTCGATTCCATCTTATGTAGAAGTCGATGGTCAGGTCTATGCCATGACGGATACCTGGATTTCTGACGATAGTGTATCGACGGAAGAAATTGCCAGAGCGCGGGCCAACAATGGCATCGTATTCCAAACCTGCATTACCGATACCACCAACCGCTTGGTTCACTATGAACCGGTTGATGGCCCTGGTTACCCCTATCAATTCACCAATTATCCTTACACGCAATCCGATGTGCAGATCATGGGTCTGCAATAATTCTGTTTCTTCCTCTGGCAAATGCCAGAGGTTTTCTTTGTATGCCCGACATACCGTGGTGGTGTGAGAGGGGCTTAAATGCCACCTGCTCGATTACAAGGTTAAAAACCAAGGGCAGATCTTCTGGATTCAGGATGCAAAGCCATTGGACGGTGGGTTTTTGATTAGAAGATCCGATCAAAATAGAAGGATCTTCCATCCCTGCAAGGGAATTTGAAGTTTAGAGAGCGGTTGACTACAATGATGGATATGAACCAGAATGATACTTTTTCTTCTTTGAGATTGATTGATGCGCTCAAACAAGGCTATACATTTCGATTTCTTGACCTGCCTGTATTGGTCCGCTATGAAAATGAGCGGTTTTATTTGAACGGTCCCAATTTTACCTTGCGCCTGGAGCAGCATGATTTTCTCGAGACTTATGGTGGATATGCAGCAATGATAACAAACCGCCAGGAACTGGTCGATGAATTGAAGGATGAAGAGTACTATGCCTGGCGAAGGGAGAAACAATAACGATGGCCAAAGGTAAAAAGCCGTATCCCGTACTGTATGTGTTATCCACACGGGGATGCCTGTTTCGCAACGGCTCGGTCAATCCCACTTTGCATTTTGAAGTGATACCTGACCAGGACAGAATGAAGGAAGATCCAGTCTACAAAGCCTATATGGAAGAGATGATGGGCAAGGAAATTCCACAGGCAATTCTCAACAAATTTGTTTTGAGTCAGCCATTGTATCTGACCAATGACAAGATTCCGTTTATTCTATTTAAATCCAATCTGGATCCTTACAGCTTGAAAGAGTTTTGCAAAGCCATTTTGCAGGAAATCAGCTTTCATACCAATCAAAAGCACGAGGGCGTATTTGGATTGGATAAGACGCTGCTTTTGGAGATGGATAAAGCGCCCGGTGTCCTGGGGTCTTTACACTTGGGCAATAAAGGCGAAAAGCTGACCCGCAGCGAGGCCTTGAATGATTTTCAACAGCCGCTTGAATTTGAAGGAGATCCAATGGACCAAGGCATTATGTGTCCTTTCGATATTTGGAAAGAAGAAAAAAGACGGGAAGCGTTGGCGAAAACGAAGGATCCAGATGATCAGGAGGAAATTGTCATATGGTAAATAAAACGGCACCTGCCCAAAAGCCGCTGAGTGCGGCGCGGGCAATCAATATCAGTGTGGCCTGCTTAGGGCTGTATCTGGCTTTGCAGGTGGCCTCATCGTTTGGGCCGAGTTTTGTGAGTGCCATGATGAGCCAAGTGCTCTATGCAATTGGTGATTACAGCACGGTCATGGTGATGAGCGGCTGGATCAGTGTGCTCTACAGCGTATTGCTTTTTGTCGCGACGCTTGTCTCAGGGGGACTGACTTCCTGGATTGGGCTTCGGCTGTCGGGCGAAAGCCTGAAAGCACAGGTTGAATCGAACCAATACGACCATTCCTGGATTTATAAAGGGGTCTGCATGGCTTTTGCGATGAACTTTCTGCTTTCGCTGGTTGTTTCTTTATTGAATGCTCTGCTGGGAATTTTTGGAGCAGGAATTGATGAAGTCGGCTTGGCCACAGATGGCGGCTTCTTTGGCTTTTTGATGAATTTTGCCAGCGCAGTCGTCCTGGCCCCGCTTTTTGAAGAAATTGTCTTTCGCGGGGTCATCTGCAAGAGCTTGTCCCGATTCAATAAAGGCTTTGCGGTGATCTTCTCCGCGCTGCTTTTTGCAATTGCCCATTTGAATTTGTATCAGGGCATTCCAGTCTTTGGCATGGGCATTGTCTTTGCGTTTGTGTATCTGCGCAGCGGTTCTTTGCGGGTGCCGATCCTGATGCATGTCATCAATAACTTTCTTGCTTTGGTTCAAACCTATTCGCCCGATATTTTGTCGATTGTCTTCTTGATTTTGATGCTGGTGCTCACAGTGCTTGGTCTCTATTTCATATACAAAGAACGCCGGCAGTTTGCGGGCGTCTTCAAACAGAATTCGCAAGCCGGCATGGAATGGAAGCTGGTTTTGCACAATGCTGGTTTCTGGGTTTTGGTGGTCATTTTTATGGCCTTCAGCTTCTTGTCAACTTTCGGGACCCTGCTGCTGAATTCTTTTGGCGGCGCGTTCTACTAAGCAGAATGGTTTTTAAACTTGTGATTTTTAGATTCGATTTTAAACCAGGGCGGGGGACTGCCTTGGTTTTTTAGATGAACAAAAAGTGCATTTACGAGTTTGATTTTCTATACTGGTTTACCTGAAGCGAGGAATCCTGTATATACGAAAGTAAGAAAAATGCATCGCAGTCCAAAAGAATTGCGTGTCATGACATTTTATACGGGGAAAAGAAAGGGGATTTTTTATGAAGTTTATTCATCTGGCTGATCTGCATCTAGGCAAGAAAGTGTTTGGCTACGACATGATGGAAGAGCAGCAGGATGTTCTCAACCAGGTGGTCACCCTGGCTCAAGCAAGGCAGGTGGATGGTGTGCTGATCTGCGGGGATGTCTATGATCATCCATTGCCGCCGGTTGATGCAGTCAATTTGCTGGATCAGTTTTTAGAGGCTCTTCATTGCCAGCACATTCCGGTGCTGATAATCAGCGGCAATCATGATTCGGCGGGCAGACTGGATTTTGGATCCGGAATTTTAAAAGAGACGGCTATTCATATTGCAGGAACCTGGAATGGCCAGGTGGAATTTGTCGATTTCGATCAAGAAGGAGAATCTGTCCGCATCCATATGCTGCCGTTTTTGCGACCGGGCATTGTCCGGGCTGCTTTAGGCGTGGACTGCCGGGATTGGAATGAAGCACTGAAGCTGGCACTGGATACAACCCAGTTTAAAGAAGATGCCGCCAATATCTTGATGAGCCACCAGTTTTATGCAGGAGGGCAGGTCTGTGACAGCGAGGCTGCCAATATCGGCACGCTCGATCAGGTCAGCACCTCTGTGCTGGAACCGTTTGATTATTGCGCCCTTGGCCATCTGCATAATCCTCAATCGACTGGGCGTCCCGAAAACCGCTATCCGGGTACGCTGCTGAAATTTTCATTTTCCGAAATCAATGCCCAAAAGTCTATTACGCTGATTGAAACCCATCCAGATCATTCGATCACGATTGAAGAGGTTCCCGTTGTGCCAAAACGGGAGATGATTCATCTCAAGGGAATGTTTGCAGATTTGTTGGAGAAGGACTTCGTCAGAAGGGTAGACCGCGAGGCGTATGTCTATATCACGCTGGAAGATTCTCAAGAAGTTTTCCAGGCTTTTGAAAAACTGCGCGAACGCTACCCGCGCATCCTCAAAATTGAATACTGCAATCTGCCAAGATTCCGAACACTTGATGAATATACGCCTGCAGCCTCACGGATGAAAAGTCCGCTAGAAATTGTGACAGAATTTTATGCGCTGCAAAACGATCAGGATCTAAGTGAGGCAATGAAAACACAAGTCCAGGAGATCTGGGAGGAAATGCATGAAACCGATTAAACTGACCATGCAGGCATTTGGACCCTATGCCGGAAAAGAAGTGGTTGACTTTCAAGCGTTTGGCGACAAAGGCTTGTTTTTGATCAGCGGGGATACCGGTGCTGGCAAAACGACACTTTTCGATGGCATCGTTTATGCCTTGTATGGAGAAGTCTCCGGCGATCTGCGCAAACCGGATATGCTTCGCTCCAAATATGCGCTGCCCAAAACAGACACGTTCGTCGAGCTGGAATTTGAGCTCAATGATAAGCACTATACAATCACGCGCTCGCCGGAATATCTGCGCGAAAAGAAAAATGGAACCGGAGTGACCAAACACCCCAGCAGTGTGGAGCTCATCTTCCAGGAGGACATAAAGTCTTTGACCAAAGTTGTGGAGGTGCGTGAAGCCATTGGGCGCATGATCGGCCTGGATGCCAGGCAGTTCAAGCAGGTTGCAGTTCTGGCACAAGGCGAATTCACCAAACTTCTGGTCGCCAACACGAAAGATCGAATTCAGATTTTCAGGGATTTGTTCCAGACTAACGATTACGCGGCTTTAGAAAGCGAAGTTTTCAACCGTGCAAAAAAAGCCAGACAGGAAGTCGAAGCACTGGATGGAGAGATGATCAGAATCCAAAAATCGTTCCAAGGCATTCCCGAAGAAGCTTTGGATGAGCCGCCTTTCATTGCCAAGTGGCTGCAAGAGCAGGCGGCAGCCTTGAACAGCCAGATTTCTAAGCAGACTGCGCTCCAGACCAAGCTTGCCAATCTGTCCAATCGAAAAGGGGAACTGGACCAGCAGAAAAAGCGGTTTGATCTTTGGGTGGAAACCAGGATGAAGCTCAACGACCTGCTTCCTCAGCTCCAAAAGACGCAGCTTGAACACAATGCGCTGGCTGGGCAAGCCTTGCAGATTACAGAAATGCTTTACGAGATCAACAATTTGACCAAGCAGCTGGAGCGGTTTGGCGAGTACCAGAAACTCGCCAATGAGCAAAGCCAGAAACAAAAACAAATTGCGACTCAAATACAGGCAGTTAAAAACATCCAAATAGGTTTAGAAGCAGATACAAAAGCGCACAAAGACTTCCAAAAGAAGGCCGAAGAACTCGTCGATGCGCCTGTCAACCGCCAGAAAGCGGCGCACCTTTGTGAATTGTTCGACCAAGCTTTCCGTCGTCAAAAACAGCTGGATCAATTGGAAACGGAATTGAAACAGGAGCAGGAAAAATACCAGAAACTGGCAGTGCAGTCTGATGAGGCACAAGCGCTTTATCTTCATCAAAACAGCCGCTTTTTAGCCGGGCAGGCCGGAATTCTGGCCAATACTTTAGAAACGAACCGGCCCTGTCCGGTTTGCGGATCCCTTCAGCATCCAAACCCGGCTTTGATGGAACAAGATATCCCGGATGAACAGTCTTTGAAAAAACTGGAAGCCACGGCTGCCCGAAAAGCCAAGGCTGCGCAAAGCCAATCCGAGCACTGCGCCAAGCTGCTTTCCCGTTTTGAAGAACAAGCCAAAGAGCTGGAGGCGTTGCAGGATGCGCTTCCTTCCGATCAAAGCTATGACAAAGCCAAGGCGGATCTGGCTCAATATACAGCACAGGTTTCGCTGCGCACCCAGATGCTCGGCCAGCTGGATCAATTGGCCAAAACGATTGAAACAAGCCGCCAGCAGCTCGAAATTCATCAGCAGAAACTGGAAACGCTGCGGCAGCAGGCAAGCAGCTTGACCGGCCGGATGGAAAGCATGAAGGCGGCCCTCAGCTTTGAACAAGAAGACCAGGCCAGAGCAAGACTTGCTGCATTGCAAAAAGAAGTCCGGGCTTTTGATACCCGTAAAAAACGAAATGAGGAACTGCTGGAAAGGCACAAAAGCAATCTGAATCAATATCAAGGCATTCTGGATACCTACGATCAAGACCCTTTGGATCCACAGATCCAGCTGCTTGCCTTGCAAAGTGATTTGATGGTTGTCAATGACCAGATCCAAGCTGTCAACAGCAGTATCCGCGATCTGCAGGGCAACTTAAAGGTGAATGCGTCTTTATATCGAGAGCTGGAAGCAGCCTGTAAAGATCTGCCCAAGCTTCAAGCGAAAGCCCAGGCGCTTAAAAACCTTTCTGACACGCTAAACGGAAACCTGTCAGGCCAGGCTAAGCTCAATTTGGAAACCTACGTTCAGATTGCTTTCTTTGAGCAGATCATCAGCCGGGCCAATCAAAAACTGAATGTCATGACCAGCGGCCAGTATGAATTGATCCGCGCCAGTGAAGAGGGGGGGCGCGGCAAAGTGGGCCTGGGGCTGGATGTTGTGGATCACTATAATGGTTCGCGCCGTCCTGTTCAATCGCTCTCCGGCGGGGAACAGTTTCTGGCGTCTTTGTGTCTGGCTTTAGGATTATCGGAAGAAATTCAGATGGAAGCGGGTGCGGTGTCTTTGCAAACACTGTTTGTCGATGAAGGCTTTGGTTCGTTGGATGAGGACTGCCTGAACAAGGCTATTCAAGCACTGGACCAAATTGCAGACTCACGGATGGTCGGCATTATTTCTCATGTCGAATCCTTGATGAACCGCATTGAACACCAGATTCTCGTCACCAAAGATCCAATCCAAGGAAGCCATACGCGAATTGAAACCTTGTAAGCCAGGAGCAGGACTATCGCCTGCTCTTTTTTTGAGGAAAAAAATCCACCGGATCGGTGGATTGGTATTCAGGAAAACTTAGACAATCAAAGCCTCGTGGGCGGCTCTGGCTTCATCGAGATCCTCGCCCGCATATTCCTCGTTAAAGGTATCAACCAAAGAGAATGTCTGGTCCTTGGGATCAAACTGGAAATGGAGAACCGAAACGTAATTAAGGGCGTTTGGATCGGTGGTTTTGGCATCGGGCTGCCAATAGTCCATGAACGCCTGGTTGGCACAACTATGCGCAACGACCAGAACGATTTCATTTTCAGGGGCGTTCATAATCTTCAATAAGGCACGGTTCATCCGCTCCTGGACTTGAGCGGTGGTTTCCCCGCCAAACTGGGCATAGTAGGTCGCTAATGCGCTGGGCGTCGGGGCGCCTAGAAAGCCAGGGCAGCCCTCTAGCCTGCCAAAGCACATCTCATGAAGAGCGTCCACCATAACATACGGCTTGGTGGTTAATAAACGTGTGGTTTGGATGCAGCGTCCTTCAGGCGAGCAGAATACATGATCGTATTGAATATTGCGCGCTTCAAAATAGGCTTTTCGAGTATGGATCGCCTGGGCTACACCATCTAAGACCAGTGGAGCATTCACGACGCCTTGAATGATATTTCTCTGGTTGAAGAGTGTTTCGCCATGGCGGACAAGATAAAGATTTTTGGGCATGCGGCCTCCTTGTTGGGTGAATCTTGGCATATTCAGTATAGTTCTTTGAATGAATCGGCCGGGCTTTCGTGCTCTAACGGATTGGGACCGGATTGGATGGGAATTTCAAAAACAGACAGTGAGCAAGCATGAAAATTCATGATAGGATGCAGGCAGAAGAGAAGGGGGAATGTTATTTGATCAAAGTAATCGCAACAGATTTAGATGGCACGTTGTGCGATGTTGACCACGATATCAATGCTCATACAGCCCGAGTGATCGCCAAAGCGCAGAAAGCCGGCATTCGGATCATCATCGCCACCGGCCGCTTTTATGAGGGCGCGATGAATACTGTAAGAGGCGTTTTAGAGCAAGTGGACTTGCTTTTAAACAGCGGGGCAGAAGTCATCAATGCCCAAGGCGAGACCATCATTCACAGACCGCTTTCGCCTGAGTCGGTGCGAATGGTTTATGAAGCAATGAAAGGCGAAGAGCCAGTCGTGGCCAAATACAATGGGTTCGAGCGCAATGGCTATATCGGAACGAGAAAAGAGCTGGAAGAAAAAGCACTGCAGGATTTTCTGGTTTTTCATGATCACCAGACCAAAGAAGAAGCCTGTCAAGACCGTCGGTTTTTGAATATGCTGACCAACTGCAAAGCCTATTCGAATATCGATACACTACTGGAAGAAGTTGGCGAAGTGGCAAAAATCTTCTGCTTTGGCGGAAGCATCGAACAGATTGCCGCCACCAGGGAAAAGCTGAAAAAACTGCCGCATCTTGGCATTGCTTCCTCTTTTCCAACCAATATCGAAATTACCCATGAGCAAGCCCAGAAAGGCCCGGCTTTAAAAGCCTATATTGAATCGCTTGGTTATTCGATGGACGAAGTCATGGTATTTGGGGATTCCGATAATGATTTATCGATGATGGAGATGGATTTTGTCACGGTTGCCATGGGCAATGCCGAAGACAACATCAAGCGGGTTTCCAAATATGTCACCAAACCCAATGACCAGGATGGTGTAGCCTGGGCAATCGAGCAGCTGCTTGAACGTCAGGGATCCATTCAAAACCAAAGCCAGCTTGAAAACTAAGACTCTTTCAATCTGCAATTCAATTGATGAACGTTCAACAAGGATGATACCGACAAGATAAGCCGAAGTGCATCCTTGTTTACCTTTTATACGCTTGTTATAAATGCCTATAAAAATTTTGAGTTCGGGCTTGCTATATGAGCCAAATGCGGTATACTCAATGAGTCGAGTTCAGACAGGGATGCCAATTCCACCATTTGCAAATCAGGTGATGAAAAATTGAAATTTCTGGTTGACATCGATCTTCAGCTCTGATATGATTATCGGGCAGTCAAGAAATGGGCCTGTAGCTCAGGTGGTTAGAGCGCATCCCTGATAAGGATGAGGTCGCTGGTTCGAGTCCATTCAGGCCCACCATTATTTTTTGACTTATTTCATGTGGGGTGTTAGCTCAGCTGGGAGAGCACCTGCTTTGCACGCAGGGGGTCAGGAGTTCGATCCTCCTACGCTCCACCATTATGAAATTAATCTCCAAGCCTAGTGCTTGGAGTTTTTTTATGCCCGCTTCTGGCGGGTCTGTCTTTTTGTACAGCAGGATGATTTGGGCTTTGTCCATAGACAGATCCGGTTCCTCTTGTCACATAATCTGGACCAAATTGATCAGTACGTCTGCAAATCAGCGGACAAGAAGAAAGGTTTCCTTTAAAGGAAGAAATTTATGTATATCGCAAATCCTGATCGCTATAAAAAGATGGAATATCGCCGCTCTGGAAATTCGGGCTTGATGCTGCCGGTTGTTTCGCTCGGCCTCTGGCAGAATTTTGGCGATCATTCCAGCTATGAAAATATGAAAGAAATGGTTCTTACGGCTTTTGACCATGGAATTACGCACTTCGATCTGGCCAACAACTATGGTCCTCAAAATGGAGCAGCCGAAAAGAATTTCGGCCGCATTTTACAAGAAGACCTTCTCCCGTACCGGGATGAGTTGATTATTTCTACAAAAGCCGGCTATGAAATGTGGCTCGGACCATATGGAAACTGGGGATCGCGTAAATCGCTGCTTGCCAGCCTCGACCAGTCTTTAAAGAGAATGGGCTTAGATTATGTTGACATCTTCTACCACCATCGGATGGACCCAAATACGCCATTAGAAGAGACGATGGGGGCTTTAGCCCAGGCTGTCCGTTCTGGTAAGGCGCTGTATGTGGGGCTTTCCAACTATGATGGTCCAACGCTGGAAAAAGCAGCGGAGATTTTGACCGATCTGAACGTTCCCTTTGTCATCAACCAGAACCGCTATTCTATTCTGGACCGCTCAATTGAAAAAAACGGCCTGCAAGAGATGACCAATGCTCTGCAAAAAGGTTTGATCACTTTCTCGCCGCTGGCAAAAGGCCAGTTGACGAACCGCTATCTTAATGGAATTCCTGCCGACAGCCGCATTCGTACGGATGGCCGCTTTCTGCATGAATCCGATCTGCCGCAAGCTAAGGTGGAAGAGTTAAGAAAGCTCAATGATTTGGCAGCAAGCCGCGGAGAGGATCTTTCGGTGATGGCTTTACGCTGGGTTTTGGATAAATCTGGCACCACCAGTGTTTTGATTGGCGCAAGCAAGCCGGAACAGATTCTCAAAAATCTGCAAGTACTCGATTCGAAGCCGTTAACAAAACAAGAGCTGGAACAGATCGACAAAATCGCTCATCGAATTCACGAAATCGAAGCGGCTCATGCTTAAAGCAAGCAAGGAAAGCGCTGCTTTGAGTAAAGGGCTTTGAGAGCTGTATGGTAAAAGCTGGTTTTCGTTTTGTAAAGGGGATGAAATGATGGAAACATTTCTTGCCTGTTCAAAAATTTTTAAAAGCCAGCTGGACCGTATCCGTATAGACAGCTGGCTTTTTTGAATATTAACCTGTCTCGTAAAATGAAATCAGCCTTGTTTTTGGAGGGGATTCTCTGCAAACCAGCAGTAGAAATTAAATTTATTTTTATAAAATAGCACTTTAAATAAAGCGGAATTCTACGAATAAAAAAATTATTGAAAAAAATTCAAATTAGGGTTTGACCTTCGAAAATCGATCTGTTATATTATTTAGGCAGTCAAGAAACGGGCCTGTAGCTCAGGTGGTTAGAGCGCATCCCTGATAAGGATGAGGTCGCTGGTTCGAGTCCATTCAGGCCCACCATTTTTTGACTTATTGATGTGGGGTGTTAGCTCAGCTGGGAGAGCACCTGCTTTGCACGCAGGGGGTCAGGAGTTCGATCCTCCTACGCTCCACCATTTTGTAATCAATCCTTCGGGTTTCTTACCTGAAGGGTTTTTATTTTGTCTTTATGCAGGCAGTTCTTCATATGTTAGGCAAGGATACCCCATCCAAATCGTTATACGGTTTAGGTGGCCAGGAATTGCCGAATTCTTGTTTCTTTTAAGGATCCATTCGCTCTTTCGATCAGAACTAATTTCCTTATGGAAACAGCACTATGGATTTTTTGCCCTGATCAAGTTTTCAGAACAAAGGATCCGCTTTTTCTGCGTCCAGTAATCAAGCAGTCCTGTCCTTCGAATTTGACCTTATCAAAGAGGCAGAAGCCGCCAACCATATGGTCGGTTTGATTGCTTTTACGCTTATGTCCTTTGATGAAATTGAATTGATGAATCTGGCGGTTATGCCTTCTGATCTTTTTGAGATACAGGCATAGTTTTAATGGCTTGGCATTGAGATTGCCTGCAATACAATGCGCATCGTTGGAATGCTCTTTAGCGAGGTTCAGTTCAATCCGTTTGTTTTTGGTCAGGTAGCCATAAGTATTGACCACTTCAAGATCAGGGTTGGCTGCTTTTAATCGTTCCAGCAGCGTCCAGCGCATGATGCCCATGAAAGCAGCGTCTCGATACGGCTTAGCCCGCTTCGGCGGCTTGAAGTCTTCTGGACCTTTGATCTGGCCTGATTTGATCTTGTCATGGTATTCGTTATGACACATTTCGCAAAGCGTAATCAGGTTGGAAGGTGAATTCCCGCCAGTCTTTCGGCTTTCGATACGATGAACATTTAAAACCGGATCTTTCTTTTTGCCATGGCAGTGCTGGCATTCGTGATGGTCTCGAAATAAAACATACTCACGAACATTTCAGAACCCTTTTGATCACCATTTTGATACCCAGTTCCAGAAAGATCAGGATTCTTTAATTTCTGCGTATTAAAAGACGCTGTTTCCACAACAATCCTGGTTACAGGCAAAAGCTTTTGGACTTCTTCAATGCAATGAAGATGAGTGTCAATCTTGTATTCAATAGAGGGAGCAAGCCATCCTTTATGTTTAGTACGCACTCGGTTATTGAAGCGTGGGGCGCTGTATCGAGTTTTGCGATTTCGTCTTGTATGGCGTGCTTCTCTTCTTGTAGAGATCAGTTCAGTGATATCTGTCGTGTTCTGGACATCCCAGGCAAGAAGTTCTTTGTCTTCACTTGAAGCACTCAAACCCATCTGTTTGGAACCAGCGTCTACGCCAAGAGTGATGCGCTGGGTCTATCGTGTTCAGTCGTCTAAAAGCTGGATGGTAAACGGTGTTTTCTTTACTACTTTGGCTTTTCTTTCCTTTAAAAGGTGGCGGATAAAAGGTGGCAGACTTTGCCATGCCTTTCAGTCGGCATTAAAGGTGTGTCGTCCATATCGAATCCATAAACCATACTCCTGTCCTCGAACGAGTGATGCATCTCGTAAGCTTAAAAGCGTTCCAGAGAAGTGGGTGAAGCATCAGCCTTCGCCAATGTTCTAAGAGGTTTGTTGACCTGCACACTGCACCTGACCTCAGTACTGTTTCATGCCAATCCGCAGGGGCCAGGACTGGAGTTGAACATCACTGGAGTGCCTGTTCCAACTTGTTTAGGGTTGGTTCTCAAATCACGGAGTCAGTTAAGACTCAGGCTAGTCAATCAGGCTTGAAACAGATGCATGAAAGCTTCTTATTTCAAGCCCCGTCCAAATTGCAAGGCAGTTTGGGTGGGGTCATTGACATTCGAAAAGCATCTCAAACTGCTCTTCTTTGTTTTTGTCGTTCAAAATGATAAATTTTATGACATTCTGCAAAGATACAGTCCGTTAATGCTTGCTCTGCAAGGCAAGGTTGGACTAAGATCATAAAGAATTCAGCTTGAAAACTGGATTGATTGTGGGGTGTTAGCTCAGCTGGGAGAGCGCCTGCTTCGCATGTAGGAGGTCACGGGTTCGAATCCCGTACGCTCCACCAACATTTTGCTAATTGGATTTGACTGCTTCCCATGAGATTCCGAAGGACAGCTTTTAATTCTGCCAAGAATTTTTGGGGCTGTCTGACGGAAGCGGGAAGTCCCAAATCTGCCGTTATCTCCTCTATCTAAAGGAGATAACGGTTTTTTTTGTTGGGCGTGAAGTGCCGGAAGGATGGTTTTTCCAGCCTGACGTTTTTCTGTTGTTTCCACAGGCTTGTGCGTGTGATGGTTGCTAATCGAAAATGTAAGAGGCCTCTCTCTTTTAAAAAGAGAGACCACCAAAGACGGATTTGCTAATTGTTTGCTAATCACTATTGATTTTTAGCTGTTCTTCCCGCTGCTTTGCAGTCAGGGATCCAATCAGTTTTTTCAGTCTCTGATAGTCCGCTTCTTGGCAGCTTTCCTTTTTCTGGTAGAACTGTTCCTCCAGCTTTTTCGCATTTTTCCGACGGTCTTCATCAAGAATTCTTGAATAAACTTCAACGACCATGCTTGCCTGTGAATGGCCTGTATCTCCCTGCACCGATTTCACATCTCCATTGGTCAGTTTGAGTTTATAGCTGGTGCTCAAATGTCGAAGAGAGTGGAAATCGACAACTTCCAGACCGTGAGCGTCGCACAGGTTATGAAGCTTTTTCAGGATAAAACGGCTTTCTGCCGGTCTTCCGTCCTCATGGGCGATTAGGAGTTCAGCGATGGTTTCAGGGAGCCAGACAATACGGTTGCTGGACTTTGTTTTTGGTGACTTCAGAATAAGCCGGGTCGAAGCGTCCTTCTTGTTTGTTGGAAATATCCGGGAAATATCCTTTTGTCCCAGATCCTCCAAGCACCGGCATGGAATGCGTGTCATTTCTTTCTCTACTTTGAGGCGAGCGTCCCGAGTCACACAGGCTTGCTCGTCAATGACCACATCATCCCAGGTTAAGCCGAGTATCTCTCCAATCCGCAAAGAGCAGGAAAAGGCCAGATACATACACAAGCCCAGCAGTGTCCCCTCGGCATAGCCCAGTGCCTGAATGAAGGTTTCAATATCCCGGACTTTCCGGATATTGGAATCTGCTTTATGAAGGACAGCCATCATCGCTGGATTGTCCTTCGCCTTCTTGCATTCATTATTCCGTTCATTCTTGGATACTATCTTTACAGCCAAGTAAGTCTTGAGTTTCTTCTTCAACTTTAAACAGCAGTGATGCACGGTTTTTATAAAACTGAAAACAGTAGTATGACCTTCCGAACTTTGAGAAGGCTATACTACTGCATTTTAGCATTGATAGCTAATTTCAACTATTTAGTATCACTTACGAAACTGTAATTCAATCTAAAAGACTATTTATATTACAATTAATTTGCGGATATGTTTCCCCCTGCTTTCCGCTTGATGTCTTAGAAAACGGCTTACAAGATTTTCTGACTTTAGACAAGGAGGATTACACGAATAAAATGGTTAAAGTTTTAGTTTCTGATTTTTCTGCATTTGTCCTTTTACTTTCGTCTACCGGTTTTGCTTTTGCAGCAGAACCCAATAATAACAGAGACAAAGCCAAGGATTTGCTTGTCGAGCAAGGTTATACAGAAGAAGAGGCTTTCCAATTCCTAGAGAATATGACAATTTCGTCTGAGGGAACTTTAGTTGGCATTGATCTTCTGAATCCCCAGAATCAAAATCCACTTCCCTTTTTAGGGCTGCACCTTTAACTTCCACTCAGATTTTAACCCACGAACAGGTTAGAGTAATCTTTAATAATCTAAATTTGGTTGGAACAGGGTCAACATGGCTAGGAATAGCGGTTGGACTTAAATACCCTATTCTTGGAGCGGTAATTGGCGTAGGTGGGTTGCAGAATTCAAATTTGAGAAATGCCATTACTCAAGCTTATTATCAAGGAAAAAGAGTTAAAATTGTGACAGTATATGGATCCTCAATGTCTCTTAATGAAGTTCATTACTACGTTATCGACTAAGAGGATGTGGATACGATTATGTTCTGGAAAAAAGTTGCTTGGGGAACAATAGTCTTCATCGTTCTTACCTATCTTTACTATAAGACATCAAGCGAGCCGATACCTCTTTATCTCTTTCTCACCTGTTATCCCATTGGAATTTTATTTGCCTATTGGACCAGAGACTGGCATCCACTTTATGATCTTCTTCGAGATAAAGACGCTGAGTCAAAATGAGTCTAACCAAGCTAGATAAGTTATTTAGGGTTGTAACAAACCGCTCTCAAGCAGTAAGTTACAGCCTTTTTTTGATGAAGTCAGCGTTCTGACAGAGTATGAACGAGAATATCTGATTCGTGATGAAAATGGTAGTAGTCCGGGCGCAATCTACGGCTTGCGCCAAGGATGGCTGTTTCACTAAACTGCTTTCCTTTCGTTCCTGCACGTGACTTTCCTAGCGCCCTATATTATAGGCATCGGTTTTTTCGGCCATCGCAGCCGCCTTGAACAGGTAGGATGGAGCAGACTGTTCAGAATGACAAGAAAGTATTTGTTAGAAGAACCAGCGAAATGCAGAAGCAGGAAAAGGATATACCAAGATCAAGACATTCAATACTACTTTGAAAGTTCGCTTTAGCAACTTTCATTGCGGCATGTGGCCAAAGGCCATGCTGTCTCTTACAGATAGCTTTCAGAGCCGCCAGTGGGTGGACATTCATCCCCACCAGCTGAACGAAGAAAATACAATCACATTCCTATTACCAGCTCGATGATTCTCCATTCAGCCGGGGTACTCTGTTGCGAACAATAGAATCCTGGATCCAATGGTTGTAAAAGATCACAAATGGAAAAAAGTACTGAATTTTGGCTGCTCTGCCCTTTCAAAGGTCTGTACAAGAAGATGAGTACAGGAGGAAGTTTCTTTAGGTTAATTTTATATTTGCTCATCTATTTTTTCCTTAGCCGATTTTTATTGGTTATGGAGCCAGTGATTAGACGTATCTTGGATTGCTTCCTTTGTTTTGTATATGGCAAGAGCATAAGAAGGGCTGAAAGATGCAGGCTTAACTTGCTTTAGGTGTGGCGATTTAAAAGAAATTTCCTGGCAGGGCATTCGCTTCTGGCTTCTGGGCCATCTTTGATTGAGTCGGCTTTCATAAGGGCTTGTGTCTAAGGTTTTTATAAATGCATTTATGGGATATTTGATTATAAATTCCGGCATTTGTTTGGAGAAATTCAACTCACTTATTGATAAGGGTATATTTTTTATTGGATAAACCTGTATGATATGGGTAATGAAGAGGAGAACGGCGAATGGTTCGAAACAACTTTGAAATTGATATTAAGGTGAAGTGTGTGGAGGCCGGTATGGTGCAGCGTACCCTGGCCCAAAAGCTTGGTCTCACTTCGCAATATGTCAATCACATTATTAAAAAGCGGGATGGATTGGTCAATAAGACTTTCGTTTCTATGATGGAAGGTCTTGGCTATGATGTCGAACTTAAGTATGTCCCGATCCCACAAGAGCGGCTTGCCCAAATCGATCAAGAATGAGAATGGAGCAAAGGCCAGCTCTTTTCTTTTGCATTTTTTCGGTTTTTTAAACGCTGGTCGGGCATCTGGATGATTAAGATGGAAACGGATGAATGGACGCAAGGAGGAAAGCGGATGAAAATCGCATGGAATTCAACGGATCCAGCCAAAGCGATTGTGATGATTGATCGAAACCAATTGGCTGCTGAGTATCAAGATTTAGTGAAGCGGACGATGATCATGGAAGACCCCCGGCCATTTAAGTTTTCGAGGGTCATGAATTACCACAATGAGCTTTCGGGAACGTTTGTGATTCCCAAAAAGAGCAGGCCGATTCAGGACCACATTTCATTTGGATTCATCTTGTATGGACGAACCCTTTATTTCATTAAGGATAAAGGGGACATCGCCCAGATGGTTATGGAATTCATGGAACAGTATTCTGATACAATCAACAGCCCGTTTGAATTTCTTTTGCGGTTTATGAATTACATGATCCAGGAAGATGTCTATTATCTGGAAGATTACAATGCAAAGCTCGAGGACATTGAAGAAGCACTGTATGATGGACATTCCCTTGGCTTGGAGCGCGTGATCATGATTGCCCGCAAGGACATGAATGAGCTTGGCAGCTACTATTTGCAGCTAACCGCAATCGGGGAATCGCTCCAGCAGATCATCATTCCATTTAATAATAATGATGAGAATGCAATGCTCTCTTTGTTTTTAACAAGATGCTCACAGCTTTTGAATCTGGTTGAAAACGTCAAGGATAATACCAATCAGATCTGGAATCTGCGGCAGACGCAGCTTTCTGACAAGCAAAATAAGATCAGCACGTTGTTGACGATTATTACTACGCTGTTCCTGCCGCTTACACTGATGACAGGGTGGTATGGCATGAATTTTCCCAATATGCCCCTTATTCATCATCCATATGGATATCCAATTATTATCGGTTTGGCTTTAGTAGTTCTTACGTGTGAAATCCTCTTCATCCGCCGTCATCACTGGCTGAGCGGCCAGGGGAAGTCCAATACACCAAGCCGGATTCTTAAGGAGAAAGAAGAGAACCAGGCGGCAGCCAATTTCTTTTCTAATAACGATAACGAAGCTAATGGTAATGAGGCATCCGGTTCTTGATTCCGGATGCTTTTTCAAAGAAGTTAAAGAGTAAAAACGGGTTCATAAAATGAAATAAGCCAGAGCAGATTTCGTTCGTTGATCTCTTGGAGAATGTCCTCTAAACTATTCAAGAATGGGAAAAGAAAAAAGAACAGATCCAAAATCACGGATCTGTTTTGAGATGCTTTTCCAGCTGCCTTTTTAATGGCCGCTCGATTAAACGGTTTGGCTGACCGGCTTAGACAACAGAAGCGGAAGATCAAATAGGCACAGCTTGGAAAGAGAAGCGCAGGATGGAATCCGGATTCACTTCCAAATTGGGATCACTTGCTGATCCTTGACAAAGCAGACCGTTCTCTAGAAGAGAACAGTCGCACAGGAGAGTTTTGCTCTCTCTTTTCAATAGACAGGACTGAACAATGCAAAAAGTAGATCCAAATAAGAAATCAAAAAAGCCGATCTGGAAATCGGCGGCAATTGTCGGCGCATGTGCCCTTTGTTTTGCTGCAGGCCTCGCCGTTCCTTATATGGTTAAACAGGTCTCCCCAGTTTCCAGTAATGAGCTGGATAAATTTGAGGAAGCCTACAGCCTTTTGAAAGATGGCTGGTACTATGGCAAAGATGTTGAAAACATCGACAATCTGCTCATCGAGCAGGCTTTGATGGGCATGACCACCCTTGCCCAGGACCGCCACACCAATTACTTTGACTTAGAAAACGCCAAGGCTTTCAGTGATTCCTTGGCGGGAAGCAATGTGGGCATCGGGGTTTCTTTCTATCCAGGCGAGCAGGGGCAGATGGTAGTCAAACAGGTCTATATCAATTCCACCGCTGACCGGGCTGGCATTTTGCCAGGCGATCAGATTGTTAAAGTCGGAGACAAAGAGGCGGGTGTAGTAACGACCGATGAACTGGTTGACTACATCAAGAGCATGGATGGCAAACAGGTGGCCGTTCAAGTCAAACGCGGAGATGAAATTCTCGATTTGAATGTTACCCCTGGCGTGTTTGATTCTACAGTCAGTGCCCAGGTGCTGGAAGACAATATTGGATACATCGATCTGTCTTCGTTTTCCGCGGACAGCGGGAAAGACTTCACGGAAGCGATTGGACGTATGCAGCGTGAGGGGGCGACGAATCTTGTCGTCGACTTGCGCAACAACACCGGCGGTTATTTATCGGCGGCCAGAGAAATCGCTTCTTCTTTTCTGCCTGATGATACGGTGATTTTTAAAGAGCAGACCAAAGACGGCCAGACCAAGGAACTGAAGACGGACAGCCAGTATGCGCAGGTTGATTTTGACCATATCTATATTCTTCAAAATAAAAATACTGCGTCAGCGAGCGAAGTTTTGATCGGCGCTTTGAAAGACAATATGCCGGAAAAAATCACTACGGTCGGCACCAGCACCTATGGAAAAGGAACCGAGCAGGTCACCGTCCCGTTTTCGGACGGTACCTCGTTGAAATATACGGTTGCTGAATGGCTGACTCCCAATGGCACTTCCATCAATAAGATCGGATTCCAACCGGACGTTGAAGTAGCCTTAGATGAAGTCTCCACTGTGACTTATACCGGAACCAAGGAAGGGGAGGAGCTGCGAATCGAACCGGATTCAGTCAATCCTAACGCGGCTGCTGTCCAGGTTTATCTGCGCTTTTTAGGTTACCCCGCTGAACGGTCGGACAACTACTTTTCAGCCGCCAGCAGTGAAGCGCTGAAGCAGTTTCAGGCCGATAATGGCTTGGAAGCAACGGGAGTAGTCGATCAGGCCACATTTGATAAGCTGCTCGATACAGTCGGCAATAAGCTGAGCAGTCAAGGGATAGACCAGGATGATGAATTGTGGACAGCGATTACGATCATTAAAAACGGCGGCCAGGTTCCAAGTTCTCAAAATCCGGATCAGGCCGAAAATTCCGAGTCGTCTGATGATGGATCGGATCAAGTGATCGAAGACATCAATGGCGAAGAGGTCCCTGCTGAAGATCTTCAGCCAGAAACGATTGACGAACAGTTTGTCGAATAGCCGTTGGCTGCCTGTTTCGACGGATCCTTTTGATGGATTCCCGACTGGCTAAACGCCCTTGAAACCACTTGAAACCTCCTGTTTTGCAGCCTGCAAAACAGGAGGTTTTTTGATGTAAAAAATTTTTCGGTTTTCAAAGCGCAAAAAGCGAAAGAAAACAAGAAAAACCGCCAGCAAGCTGCTGACGGTAAAAATAGTTTTGGATCCAGGCCAGAGTCGATGAAGTCCAGCCTCTATTTGACGTGCCACTCATCCTCGTGCAACCGCGCAGCCCGCTTTGGACGGTTCAGGCGCCGAATGCTGGCCTCTTTTTCTTTTGCCTGTCTTCGAGCATCTTTTCGCTTGGAAAAGCGGTTTTTCAAAATCTTCACCAGAGCGACGCTAACGACTGGTCCGGTATTCCCGGAATACGGCGTCAAGTCACGGTCGTGAACAAGGGTCAGGAATTCTTCCGGCTCATTGGACTGCAATTTATAGAGTTCAACAACTTTCAGGCCATTTTTATGGAAGACACCATCGACAATGCCAGTTACCTGAATGGTCTTGTTTTCAAAGGTCAGATTCACGGTGACTTTGGTACCAGGATCAATATTCCAGGGATTTTTAAAGACGATATTCATGTGATCCTCGCTGATCTCTGTAACGACTCCATTGCGAATGGTCTGGGTGCTCATGCTTGGAGCAACCGTTACGCTCATATACTCGCGGTTCATCATGGCCGGGCTGCCGGATTTTGTATCAGCCACAAAAAGCAGAGCAATCAGATTGATGGAGAGGTTGTTTAAAATCCAAAACAGCGTGATCGCCATTCCGAAAGCTTGGTCAACCACGATATTTCGAATCGAAATGAACGCGGCTGCGATATTGAGAATCAAGGTGATGGCAAAGGGCCAGATATAGCGAAGCTGATTGTGCTTATCGCTGGATTGCCCTTTAAGCGTTACTTTAAAGGTCTTCAGCGAGATCCCTAACAATTCATTGAGAATTGGGAAAAACAAGAAGGGAGCCAGAATTGTATCGTAGACAATCGTCCAGAAAGACGATCTTAAGTTATGGGTTACATGGCTGAGCATGAAGGTCTGCGCCAATGCATAAGGAACCCAGAAGATCAAAGACTGCTCGATTGAGCAATTGACAATGGCAACGCCCATTAAAGCCGAGATTACCGGCGTAAAGCTGAAGACAGCCCGCATAAACGGGGAAAGCCAATACTGGATGCTGGACCAATAGCTGATCTTTTGAGCGGTTGAGTATCTTCTGGTAAAGAACAGATTGATCTGGTAGAGCACATTGATTACGCCCCGTCCCCAGCGCTTACGCTGCTGGATCAGGGAAGGAAAATCTTCAGCAGAAAGACCAAAAGCCAGAGGCTGGCTTGTTCCAATCGAGACATACCCGTTGCCCTCAATCAGAATTCCAGTGGCAAAGTCTTCAGTGATGGCTTTGGTAAAGAAGCCGCCGACCGAATTGAGAGCTTCTCTGGAAAGAATCGTATTGGATCCACCGTAGATGACGGAGTTGGACAGTGTACGCGAAGGCTGAATCTCCCGATAGAAATAGTCCTGCTCATTGGCCATCTGCGTTTCGGAATACAAATGGTACTGGAATAAATCCTGATTGTAGAAAGACTGCGGCGTTTGCAAAAAGCCGAGTGGAATGGGTGACTTGCCTTGGGCAAGCAGCTGACGGTTGCGGCGGCGGGCATCGATAAAATAGGGAATCGTTTCCATTAAAAAGTGGGAACGGGGAATCATGTCCGCATCAAAGGTGACGACCAGAGGACTGGTTGTATGCTTCAGGGCGTTGTTGAGATTGCCTGCTTTGGCGCCCTGGTTATCCTCGCGAATGATGTAGCCAATCTGCATGCGTTCAGCCAAATGGCGGATGTTTTCCCGGCGCCCGTCATCACACAGGTAAATATGGACCTTTTGGGGATCCGGATAGGTCATGTGCAGACAGCCGTTCACGGTTTTAAACAAGAGATCCTCATCCTCATTGTAGGTGGCGATAAAGACATCGACATCCGGCCATTCTTCATGGCTTGAAACTTTGGGAACTGGAAAATTGAAGTTCTGGCTGATGGTGGCTATGTGATGCAAAAACTCGAGAATTGCCATGCATTCAGTGACCAGCATGATTATGGCCAGAACCATGGCGAACGTACTTTGGGCATTGAAGGGCAGAGTAAATAAAAATCGCCAGGCTAAATACAGGGAGACAAAATACATGACGATGGGATAGGCTTTTGAACGAGGCTTTTTTTGCCATGGCGTTCCAGTCTGTTCCAGTAAGTCAACATAGGTCCAATGTGGAAATTTTGGATTTGCAAGCCACTTTACATTCCGATTGGCAGCTGAAAGTCCAAATACTCCAATGGAAATAAAGACGGCTAGCGTCTGGTTGGCAAACATCCGTAATATACACCAGCTGGCAATGCCGCTGCAGATCAGGGCGCGGCAAAAAAAGCAGAGGGTCGGATTTAATTTTTGATGGAATCTGGAATACTGGAACTTTTTAAAGAGAAACAAAAGAATCCAATACAAAACCCAGTCTGTCGTAAAGAAAAGCAGAAACTGAAAGGCATTGGTGGGATTTGGGATGATGCGGCTGACCCAATGGCGGATATAGAGCGAAGAAACCCCCATTGCCATAAATGCAAAACAGCGGGGCTGTTTTTTGTATGCTGCCACGGCCGTCATGACAGCCATGAGCAAGGTAAATAAATAAAGACAGGAAAAAATATTGTTGTATTGATAGAGCTGGCCGTTTGCCAGTGTCGGCGGCCAATGAAAGAAAGTAGTCATAGCTTTAAGGTATCGGATTTGAAAGGGATCGGGTAAGGATTTGCATGATAAAAAAGCTGGAGAAGAAGCGTAACTCACCTGGCGGTATTTTTAAATTCAGATAGGAATATCACAAATGACCGGGTAATAAGGTTGTCAATGGGAAACTGATGTGATACAGGTAGCTGAAACCAGGGAGAATTGTCTTGTGAATGCACCAAACAGACTCTTTTCTAGCATTTTGAAAAGGTTCTTAGGGTGGAGAAAAGAGAATCTCACTTTATGAATTGACGCCAGCAAAACTTGATTTTATAGTGAGCCCGACAGAGTAGGAAAACAGGCGTTAAGTGCATCGGCAACGGGGAGTTGAGCCGATGACGAAAAGATATCCTTGCGGTCTGTTTTTCGCATCCCGCTGCAAACGAAAAAGACCAGCCTCCTTTTTCATCTGCATGAGGGAAAGGAGGTATTTTCATGAAATCTGTTCAATCGATTCTGCACTGGAAAAGCGCCAGTGTCTCCAACGTCAAAACGATGACGACCTTGGCTTTATTGATCGCTTTGTATTGTGTTTTACAAATGGTCACTATCAACCTGTCCACCACCTTGCGCGTCAGCTTCTCCTTTGTGGCTTTGGCTTTATCCTGCGCCTTATATGGCTTCTGGCCCAATGCTGCCTTTGCCTTGATCGCTGACTTTATCGGCTATCTGGTTCATCCAGATGGGGCCTACATGCCCTTGTTTGCCTTGATTTTAGTGGTGAAGGCCTGGATTTATACCTGCTTTTTTTATGGCAAGGACAAAGTATCGGTTCCGCGTTTATTGCTCGGACAGCTTTGCGCGGTCGTGGTCTGCAATATTTTGCTCAATCCTTTGCTGCTGCATTGGATGTATGGCATGCCCTATTGGGTACTGGTGAGCTCCAGACTGGTAAAAAATGCGCTCTGCTATCCGATTGAGTGCCTGGCGTTATATTTTGCCCTGAAAACGGTTTTGAATATTTATTCGCGCGCCAAGCCGGCAGCCGCCACCCAGATTAAGGCGTAAAGCTGCTCTTTTCCATGCGATCAACAAAATGACATAAAAAAACGGCCACGGCCGTTTTTTATGTTTGTCAAGATTGAATCGCAATCAAGCAGATGAGGACAGCCTTGTTCCAAAAAGAAAGATTCACTTTCGACTTGCAAAGCCAAAGGATTTGTCAATTTGAAAGTCTGGATGCTCTTGCTGCCATTTGGCCAATACTGCTCCGGCAAAATAGAGCGAACCGCAGATCAAAGCAGGTCTTTTGGTCCTGGCAAGGCGCACAAACAGATCCTCAAACGAAAGGATATCGCAATTGTACTTTTGAGCCAGGACTTCCAGATCAGCCAGCCGATAGGTATCAAAATGAACCAGGATAAGCTCGGCATTCAAATCGGATAAGCGTTCGATCATTTCATCGGCCTGCTTGTCTGCCAAAACGGAGAAGTAAATGGTCTGCGGCTTGATCTTTTCATTCCCGTCTTTGAGCAGGGTGGAAACCAGGGCATTGATGCCGTCAGGATTGTGGGCGCCATCCAGTAAAATGGCAGGATCTCTTTGCAGAAGCTGGAAGCGGCCGGGCCAGAAAAAATGGTCTGCGGCTTTTTTTAACTGGCTTGTTGAAAAGGACATGCCGGCCATCTCTAAAGTGGTCAGGGCACACAGGAAATTTTCTTTCTGGTATTCAGGCAGTCCAGACGGCCAGAAGCCAGAAAAGTCATAGGTTTCAGGATCGGGAATCTGGATGAGCCAGGCATGCTGCTTCTGGCAGGTATTCGCAAAAATACGCAGACATTCAGGATCGGTTTCTGCCGTGATGATAAACATATCCTCATGGATAATTCCTGCTTTGGCTTTGGCAATCTCTTCTTTTGTGGGGCCAAGATAAGCCATGTGATCCATGCCGATCCGGGTAATGATGCCAAAGGGGTAATTTAAAATATTCGTTGCATCTTTGCTTCCGCCAAGACCAGTTTCCATCAGCACCCAGTCGGGACGGCGGGTTTTAAAAATACTGGCGGCCATCCAAAGATCCATCTCAAACATTGTCATCTGCCGTCTGGAAAACAAAGGATGAAGGGCATCATAGGTTTGTTCCCACTCATCCAGGGAAATGGGAATCCCATCCAGGCGGATGCGTTCGTTATGGCTGATTAAATGGGGCGAAATGAAGGATCCAGTTGTAAGGCTGCGGGTGGCAAGTAGTGCTTCCAGCCATTGAATGACAGATCCTTTGCCATTGGTTCCCGCTACATGGACGGAGCGGTAAAAACGGTGCGATTGAAAGTCCTGGTCATACCAGGCTTTGAGAGTGAGCTGCGGATGGTTATTGGATCGGCAGGACTCCATTTGAAGTATTTTCTGTTGTCGAGTGATGGGCATGTCTTTATAATATCCTGACGGCAAATTAAAAAACAAAAAATAGAGAAAGATCGAGGGAGGGGTTGTAAATGAACTGGGAAGAGTTCTTTCAACAAGAATTTCAAAAAGGGGTACTAGGCCCGATTCGCGATGCGGTAGGTCAGGCTTATGACCGGACAACGGTCTATCCAGCCAAAGAAAACATTTTTAAAGCCATGGAAATGACGCCGATGGATCAGGTGAAGGTTGTGATCCTTGGCCAGGATCCTTACCATGGACCTAACCAGGCGCAAGGGTATTCGTTTTCGGTTCCGGCCAACCAGCAGCTGCCGCCATCTTTGCAAAATATCTATAAGGAAATCAGCCATGAATACCAGGTGCCAGTGACCAGAACCGGCGATTTATCAGACTGGGCCAGTCAGGGGGTTCTGCTTTTGAACTCAATCTTGACGGTGGAACAGGGGAAGCCGCTTTCGCATGCGAACGTGGGCTGGCAGACCTTTACCGATGACATCATTCAAGAGCTCAACAAGCTCGATCAGCCGATCGTCTTTTTACTATGGGGATCCCATGCCCGCAAGGCGAAACACTTTTTGAATAATCCCAACCACCTGGTTTTGGAAAGCCCGCATCCATCACCGCTCTCGGCAAACCGCGGCTTTTTTGGCAACAATCATTTCCGCATGGCCAATGAATTTTTAGAATCCAAAGGGGTTGCCCCGATCAACTGGGCTGAAAGTAACCGGTAGGCAGTGAGTTAAACCGACAGGGTTTGGCGATTCTGGTTACAATAAGAAAGGCAGCCAGGAGGGAAATCATGCAAAGAACTGAAAACGATACAGCCATTGTCATCTGCAAGGAAGATGGAACCACACTGGATCTGGATGAATATCTGCTCGAACACGGCGTCCAGAAGACTATGGAACTTTTGGGCATCGGTTATAACCCCAAACTGGAAGCAACCTTAGTCCGCTATTTAGAGACGATCCGTGATGTGATGAAATCCGAAACCAGACTGATGGCCTGCGAGCGCGAAGTCGAGGAGCAAATCGCCAAGCTGTCTGAAGAACAGTTTGAAGAACTGCTTTCGCGGCTTGATTTTAACGAGCAAAATGAACTGACGAAAGTCTACAAGATAACCCATCCTGACGAAGACGACCTGGACGATCCGCTGGATGGATTTGACGGCTTTGATGATTTTCATGTGCTTCACTAAGTTTTTTAAACTTTTCGCTTCAATATTCCTTCAAACAAAGGCCTGCCCTTTTTGCGTTGAATCAGGGCAGACTTTTTTATTTTTTGTGCTGTTTATAAATCACTTACCAATTTGACAGGATCTTGATTTCTCAGATTCAATCTGGGTGCCAATCGACAGTCTTGATCTCCAGCGCCAGGTCCAGGACCTGCGGCAGACCCAGTTAAAGCAGCTGAAGCCTGACAATCTGTTCAACCAGTTCGTCTGGCAGATCATCTGCAAGCGGGATGCGAATGGAACTGGCCGAAACTTTGATCCTATCCTTAAATTTCGAAGGGCTCATGTTTTCGATAGTCTCTGCATCCGGATAGAGATACAGCGAATTGCAGCTGACATTCCAGGCAAGGTTCCGGCCCTCGTTTTGGAAGACCGGCTTTCCTTTTTCCATGATTTTGAGGGCATCTGGGATTTTGAGGGCATCTGGCAGAAGGTTTCGCATTTTCTTGCGAAAGCTGTCTGCAGCCGCTTTGTCAGCAGCGGATTTGGATTCGATAAACGCATCCACTTCTTTTCGACGCTCTTCTTTCCATTGTAAAAATTGGCGATGCTCTTCCAGTCTGTGCTTTTCTCTGGCCCCTTCAAGTGCCTTCAGCTGGGCCTCGGTCACTTTATAGCAGCCGCCAAGAAGTGTTAAAATCATTCCTCGAAGATGCAGATACTGAAAATAAGAGGAAGGTTCGGGTAGATATTCGCCATGGCAAAGAGCATGGATGATTGTCTTATCCATCCAGTAGAGCGCTTCGCTCTTTGTTTCCTCCAGCGAGATTCCCCAAAATTCTTGATTGTCAAAATCGGGCACCCACAAAGAATAGTCGCGCTTATTGCGCTTGAACAAAGCCGGATACTACAGTTCAATGACAGGCATAACCAAATCTCCTTATGTTTAAAGGACAGCTGAAGAACCTCCATTCTTTGGCTGACCTGTTTTGAAAGCAGTATAGCAGAGGATGAGCATTGAAATTTGTCAGATGTGTCCGGCAGCCTGCCAAAAACAGCCCTGCCTGATCCTCAAAAAAGGGACTGGGTGCACTTTGGTAAACCGAGGGAAAAATAAAAGCCAGTATCAGGAGGATGACACCGGCAGAGTTAAAAACTTAGCTCAATTAGTTTAAGCCTTTGAGTTCCATCACCATATCGCGCAGTTCTGCAGCCCGTTCGAAATCGAGTTCGGACGCTGCCTGGCGCATTTCAGCTTCGAGTTCCTGAATATATTGGGCGGTATCTTTCTTGCTGAGTTTCTGCTTTTTGCGCAGATATCTAGCCGTCATTTCCTTGGTTTCTTTGGAATGAACCACTTCGCGGATCGGCTTGATGATGGTCTTTGGCACGATGCCGTGCTTTTCGTTGTATTCCATCTGAATCTTGCGGCGGCGGGCTGTCTCATCAATCGCATACTGCATGGATTCGGTAATCGAATCGCCATACATAATGACTTTGCCCTGCGCATTGCGCGCAGCCCGGCCGATGATCTGGACCAGCGAGCGCTTGGAGCGCAAAAAGCCTTCTTTATCAGCGTCCAAAATTGTAATCAGCGAGACTTCCGGAATATCCAGGCCTTCCCTGAGCAGGTTGATCCCGACCAATACATCATATTTGCCTTTGCGCAGATCCTGAATAATCTCCGTTCGTTCGATGGTTTTGACTTCATGGTGAAGCCAGGCCACTTTGATATCCAGGTTTTTCAGGTACTCGGTTAAGTCTTCGGCCATCCGCACAGTGAGGGTTGTGACCAGTGTTCGTTCATTGCGGGCAATCCGCTCTTTAATTTCCTCGACAAGATCATCAATCTGGCCCTGGGTCGGGCGGACTTCCACAATGGGATCGAGAAGGCCAGTTGGACGGATGATCTGTTCGACAATTTCGCCTTCCGTTTTTTCCAGCTCATAATCACCTGGCGTGGCGGAAACGTAGACAGCCTGCGGAGCTTTTTTCTCAAACTCATCAAAGGTCAGCGGCCGGTTATCCAAAGCGGAAGGCAGACGGAAGCCATAATCAACCAGCGTTTGCTTGCGGGCGCGGTCGCCATTGTACATACCGCGGATCTGGGGCAGCGAAACATGGGATTCGTCGACGATCATTAAAAAATCATCAGGGAAGTAGTCGAATAGGGTATAGGGCGTTTCGCCTGGCTTGCGGCCGTCGATATGGCGGGAGTAGTTTTCAATGCCTGGGCAGACGCCAAGCTCCCGCAGTGCTTCCACATCATACGTGCAGCGCTGGACCAGACGCTCTTTTTCCAGTGGTTTGCCCATTTCATCAAAATAAGCAGCCCGCTCCTCCAGCTCGGCTTCAATGGAATTGGCTGCTTTGTGGATAATGTCCATGCTTGTTGCATAGCCGGAAGCAGGATAGAGGTTATAGAGGTTGTAGGCTTGGATGAGCTTTCCAGTTAAGGGTTCCACTTCGCAGATGCGCTCAATTTCATCGCCAAACATTTCGATGCGGATGATGAAGCTGTCAGTATGGCCGGGCGCAATTTCAATGGTATCCCCGCGCACGCGGAAGGTTCCGCGCTGCTGCTCCATGTCATTGCGCTTGTACTGCTGGTTGACCAGAATCTTTAACAGATCCTGCCGATCGATGATATCCCCTACACGGATGGTATCGATCATGTCCCGGTATTGATCAGGATTGGACGCACCATAGATACAGGCAACGGAAGCGACGATAATCGTATCGCGCCGATGCAGGACAGAATTCACCGCCGCCATGCGCAGCATATCCAGTTCGGCATTGGTTTTGGTATTTTTATCGATATACGTATCAGTTTTGGGCATATAGGCTTCCGGCTGATAGTAATCAAAGTAAGAAACGAAATATTCAACGCGGTTATGCGGGAAAAACTCTTTTAGTTCGGAATACAGCTGGCTGGCTAATGTTTTATTATGCGCAAACACCAATGTCGGCTTATTGACCTGGGCAATGACATTGGACATCGTATAGGTTTTCCCCGTTCCAGTGGCTCCCAGCAGAACCTGGTGCTTTTTGCCTTCCTGGATCCCTTTGACCAGCTCGGCAATCGCTTCGGGCTGGTCACCAGCGGGAGGATAGGGGGAGACCAGTTCAAATTTTTCATCCATAAACGGACTCCTTTCTTGACAGACAGAATGACAGATGGCAGTCTATACTGATTTTAGCAGGGAGAGTGCCGATTGAAGCGGCTGCTTACCAAGAAGCAGGCAGCAGGTAGCTTGCGAAAATCTCGATGTCTGCTTTCAAAGTATACGAAAAGCATACGCAAGAAAAAAGTGGCAAGATGCATCAAAAGAGTGAAAGTTTTACCAAGAAAGCGTTCTGCGCCTGGCCCAGATGGCCGGACTTTCAAATGCGAAGAGCATCTGCCTTCAGCATGCATAGACCTGGAAAGGATAGATGAAGAATATGAAACGAACAGAAACACGAAGTGTCAAAGTAGGAAATCTGGAAATCGGCGGCAATAACCATGTGGTTGTCCAATCAATGTGTTCTATTAAAACCAGTCAAGTCAATGAAGTGGTCCAGCAGATTTTAAAGCTGGAAGCGCAGGGGTGTGAGCTGATCCGCGTTTCGGTGATGGATTTTGAAGATGCCAAAGCCATTGCCAGAATCAAGGAGCAGATTCATATCCCGCTCGTGGCTGATATTCATTTTAACTACAAGCTGGCACTGGCAGCAATTGAGGCGGGAGCGGATAAAATCCGTCTCAATCCAGGCAATATCGGGCCAAGAGAAAACGTCGAAGCGGTTGTGCGGGCCTGCAAAGAAAAAAATATCCCGATTCGAATCGGCATTAACTCCGGTTCGCTTGAAAAAGATATCCATGAAAAATACGGCAAGCCAACAGCAGAGGGCATGATTGAGTCAGCCAAACGGCATGTTGCAATTCTGGAAGATCTTGATTTTCACGATATCGTCCTCTCCTTTAAATCGAGTGATCCATTGCTGTGTATGGAGGTTTACCGCAAAGCCAGTGAAGAATTTGACTACCCGCTCCACCTTGGGGTAACGGAAGCCGGCACGGTCATGACATCTGCAGTCAAATCTACGCTTGCTTTAGGACCGCTGCTTTTAGAGGGCATTGGCAATACCATCCGCATTTCCGTCAATGGCGATGCCGACTTGGAAATTCCAATCGTGCGCGAGCTGTTAAAAGACTGCCGGCTGATTGATGATGTGCCAAACCTGATTGCCTGCCCAAGCTGCGGGCGCACAGCCTGGCAGATGAAACCGGTGGTCGATGAAATGGAGCAGTGGCTCCAGACCATCCGCAAGCCGGTGACGGTGGCGATCATGGGCTGCGCAGTCAATGGACCAGGCGAGGCCAAGCATGCCGACATCGCAATTGCCGGCGGGCGCAAGGAAGGACTGCTGATTAAAAAAGGCGAAGTCATTGAAAAACTGCCGCAGGATAAAATGGTTGAACGCCTGAAAGAAGAAGTTTTAAAGTTCTGAATTTCGAAGCCCTCAGATTGTAAATCATGCACTAAACTTGTCGAAAACAGGTTAAAATTGAGATGTGACAAGACTCTGGCCCGTGCTCAAGAAAATACGCTGTACCTAAAGCATTTCTTTTTACTTGTGAAGAAATTGACCAATTTTGCAAAGCGCCGTTGGCGTGTTATATTTAGAGCCGAGGCAAGAGCCAGAAGAGGAATAAATCATGATCATTTCAAAATTATCACAACTGATCAAGGGAAAAGATACCCGGATCGTATTTACTGAAGGCTGGGACCCACGTGTTATGGGTGCCGCCGTTCGTCTGAAAGAAGACGATTTATTAAAGCCAGTTCTGCTGGGCGAACATGAAGAAGTTGAAAAATGCGCAGCTGACCATGGCTTCAACATTGAGGGCATCGAAGTTATCGCTCCATCTGAATTTCCAGCAGATGAAAAAGAAAAAATGGTTACCCGCATGATCGAACTCCGTCGTGGTAAACTCGACCGCGACGCAGCTTCCGAACTGCTGAGCCACACCAACTACTTTGGAACGATGCTGGTTGAAATGGGTTATGCCGATGGCCTGCTCGGTGGTGCTACCTATTCAACAGCAGATACTGTACGTCCTGCTTTACAGCTGGTTAAAACAGCGCCAGGTCAGTCCATCGTATCTTCAACCTTCATCCTGGTTAAAGACGGACAGCAGTTGTTCATGGCAGACTGCGCCATCAACCGTGATCCAAACCCGGATGAACTGGTTGAAATCGCAATCCAGACTGCAGACACAGCGAAAAAATTTGGTGTTGAACCAAAAGTTGCCATGCTGTCTTACTCTTCCTTTGGATCGGCTACCGGACATTGCGTAGCGAAAATGGAAGAAGCCACCACTCGTTTAAAACGTATGCCAATCGGCTTTGCGGTTGACGGCGAAATGCAGTTCGACTGCGCTGTCTCTCCAGAAGTTGCCAAATTAAAAGCACCAGATTCTCCAGTTGCCGGCCAGGCCAACACCTTCATCTTCCCGAACCTGTCTTCTGGTAACATCGGTTACAAGATCGCAGCCCGTCTTGGTGGATGGGAAGCTTTAGGACCAATTCTGCAGGGGCTGAATGCACCAATCAACGACTTAAGCCGTGGTGCCAACGAAGAAGAAATCTACAAAATGGCGATCGTGACAGCCGCTCAAAAAGTTGCCAAAACGACTGCTCTGCCATTCTAAATTCCTCTCTGGCTGTACATACCCGAATTGATTGGGATTGAACATTGATTTTAAACCACCTTCGGGTGTTTTTTTTGTGCTTTGGTCTAGTTTGCTTTTTTTGAAGAGCAAAAATGAATGCTCGAATCCAGACTCCGGCCCAGTTGGATGGAACAGGAAAAAAGGAAAGCGATTGATAAAGAGCAAGCCAAGAAAGGCAGAGCGGAATTGATTTTCCTTCGTTTTGGCGACTTCTTCGATTCACTTGGCCAGCACTCAAGAAAAGTCATGGCAAACTGCTATACTTAAGCTTATGAAAAAGAATGAAACCTTTCCCTGGCCGATGGATGATGGTGCGGCTATGGATTTTGCAAATGGTCAATTGATTTTAGCTGTCAAAGATGAAGACTGGAACGAAAACCAGCTGGAATCAGCGGCAAAGAATCCCTTTAACGTGCTGGCTTGCGAAACCAACGGCATGATCATCTTTTTAATGGAAGGCGGCCCGCTGGATACCTGCGACTTTTATTTCAATATTCAGGAGTGCGACGAGAAGGATCGGCTGCTTGCCCAGAAAAATCTGGATGTGCAGGCAGTGCTGATTGATGGCAATAATGTGATAAAAGCTGTTAAAAGTGCAACGCTGTCAGCCAAGACAACCGAAGAACTTCACAAACTTTTTGAAAAACAGGCTAAGATGGAATTCATGCCAGGTGAGTATGATGTCAATCTCGATGGCCTGATGAGTGCGATGGAGCCGCCTGAACTGGCCCGCTATGGCAAGGTCAGCTTCGAGCTTCACTAAACTGCCTTGTGCTGAGCCGTTTGGCTGGGTATTTTAAAGCTTGAAAACCGCCAAGTTCGCATGAAACAGGCTAAACATCAAAACCGTTCTGGCTTAGCATCAACTGCTGAACAAGAAAACCCGAATAGAGGAGAACGCAAAAGTATGAAAGCTGTTATCAGTGTAATCGGACAGGACCGTGTCGGAATCCTGGCTATGTGTGCCAATGTTTGTGCTGGACATCAGGTCAACGTTCTTGAAGTTTCACAGACCATTTTAGATGGTGTCTTCTCCATGACCATGAGTGTTGATATGGACCGCATGGATATTACATTTGATGAATTTGCGGGAGAATTTGAAGCTCTCGGCATCGCAAACGCCCTGGTGATCCGGGTCATGAACTATGAGATCTTCCAGGCGATGCACACAATTTAGAGGACTTCTATGCAGACCGATAAGATTCTAGAAACCATCAAAATGATTGACGAGGAATGTCTGGATATTCGAACGATTACAATGGGCATCTCCTTATTAGACTGCGCAGATCAGGATATTCATGAATCCTGCCGTAAAATTGAAAAGAAAATCTGCACGCTGGCTAAAGATTTAGTCAAAGTCGGGGACGATATTTCCCGTGAATATGGAATTCCGGTTGTTAATAAACGGATTTCTGTCACTCCAATTGCCATGCTGGCAGCCGCCAGCGGCGGCGATCCGGTCGAATATGCCCTGACTTTAGAGCGCTGTGCCCAAAAGCTTGGCGTCAATTTCATTGGCGGCTATTCCGCTCTGGTGCAAAAAGGCTATTCCCATGGTGACAATGCCTTGATCGAAAGCATCCCAAGAGCTTTAGCCGCAACTGAACATGTCTGTGCTTCGGTCAACATCGGCTCAACAAAAGCCGGCATCAATATGGACGCGGTCAAACAGATGGGCAAGATCATCCGCGAAAGCGCTGAGCTGACAGCTGACAATAACTGCCTTGGGGCAGCCAAACTCGTTGTCTTCTGTAATGCACCGGAAGACAACCCCTTCATGGCTGGTGCCTTCCATGGTGTGGGGGAAGGGGATTGCGTGATTAATGTCGGTGTTTCCGGACCTGGCGTGGTCAGAGCGGCTTTAGCCAAAATGCCTGACGATGCGCCAATGAATGAACTGGCCGACCTGATCAAGCGCACCGCTTTCAAGATTACCCGCATGGGCCAGATGGTTGGGCGTGAAGCCAGCAAACGCCTTGGTGTCCCCTTTGGCATCGTCGACCTTTCCCTGGCTCCAACGCCAGCAATCGGCGATTCTGTCGCCTATATTCTCGAAGAAATGGGCCTGGAAACATGCGGCGCCTATGGAACGACTGCCTGCCTTGCCATGCTCAACGATGCCGTCAAAAAAGGCGGCGTGATGGCTGCCAGCAACGTTGGCGGCCTGTCGGGAGCCTTTATTCCGGTTTCCGAAGATGCCGGCATGATTCATGCGGCTTCCAAAGGTGTTTTGACCTTGGAAAAACTGGAAGCCATGACAGCTGTCTGCTCCGTTGGTTTGGATATGATCGTTGTTCCTGGCAACACAAGTGCGGATATTTTATCCGGCATTATTGCCGATGAAGCCGCAATTGGTATGGTCAACACCAAGACAACGGCTGTTCGTATCATTCCTGCCATCGGCAAAGAAGTCGGTGATGTGCTCGATTTTGGCGGCCTGCTCGGTTCTGGTCCGGTTGTCCGGATCAATCAGGAAAACAATTCCGTTTTCGTCAACCGCGGCGGACGCATTCCTGCTCCATTGCAGGCTCTTAAAAACTAAGACAATCAACAAGCCGGGAGGATGGTCCTCCCGGCTATTTGTTGTTTCGAGATATAAATGGCTGGCTTCTTTGAAAGCTAACCTTCTTCTTGGCCTCTTAGCGGCCTGAAAATGGCCAGACGATGTGGTAATGGTTATGATTCTGGTCTTCAGCGAAGAATTCAATTGGCGCTGTGAGGGCATCATAGCCATCCCCCAACAGTCTTTTGGTCTTTGTTGAGATGATTGTTAAATCGTCTTTGCCGACGATGGGGCGCAGAATGCCTTGGGCAATCTCGTTGCGTTCCTGGTCAGTACAGTGATCCAGGACCATCTGGGCAAACCAGGGATCCATAAAAGTTGCCTCATCGATAGCTTTTTTGATCGCTTGATCGAGTTCTGGGTTACATTTTGGATCCAGTTCTTTTGAAATCTGTTTGGTCATAAAATTCCTTTCTGAATTTCTTTCTTGGCAGTCCTGAGCTGCGGATAAAAAATTTTGTAATGATGATGTTTTCTTGGCATTGGTTCAAACAAACTAATGTCTGCCTTCTGAGCAGTCTTTATCCTTAGTTGTAGACAACGACAACTTTGGTCTCATGATGTCCGGCTCTTAAAAACCGGAAAAATTCTTCTATACGAATATGATCCAAATCAAACCTGCGAAACAGAAAGGCAACGTTGTAGAACTGGTGATTCTGGTCTTCGGCGCTTACGCCAAAAGGTGCTTGAGGACCATACTGATCCTGCAGTTCGGTTTGAAGACTTGCCTGCGTGATCGTTAAGGCTGGCTTTTCAAAAGCCACGCGAAGCAGAACCTGCAGAATCTGACGCCTGTATTCGCATGGACAGTCTTCAAAGACTTTGCGCGTAAAGATCGAGTCCATATGTTAGGCAAGGGTACCCCATCCAAACCGTTATACGGTTTGGGTGGCCAGGAATTGCCGAGTTGCTGTTTCTTTCATGTATCCGCTGGTTCTTTCTACAAGAATCAGCTTTTTCATCGAAGCACCATCTTTAATCTTTTGTCCCCAAAAGGTTTTTAAAGTAAAAGCGCCGCACTGTCTGCGCCCTGTAATAAAGCACTCTTGCCCTTTGTACCGAACTTTATCAAAAAGACAGAACCCGCCAACCATATGTGGTGCCTGGTTGTTCTTGCGTTTATGTCCTTTGATGAAGTTGAACTTATGAATCTGGCGGTTATGCCTTCTGATCTTCTTGAGGTACAGGCATTGTTTTAACGGCTTGGCATTGAGATTGCCTGCAATACAATAGGCGTCATTGTAATGCACTTTAGCTAGGTTCAATTCAATTCTTTTGTTCTTGGTCAGGTAGCCATAGGTATTGATGACTTCGATATCGGGGTTGGCTTCTTTTAATCGTTCCAGCAGGGTCCAGCGCATGATGCCCATGAAAGCCGCATCTCGATACGGCTTAGTCCGCTTGGGCAGGTTGAAGTCTTCTGGACCTTTGATCTTTTCTGACTTGATCTTTTTGTGGTATTCGTTATGGCACGTTTCGCAAAGCGTAATCAGGTTGGAAGGCGAATTGCCGCCAGTCTTTCGGCTTTCGATGTGATGAATATTTAAGATAGGATCTTTTTTCTTGCCATGGCAGTGCTGGTATTCGTGGTTGTCTCGAAATAAAACATACTCACGAACATTCCAGAATCCTTTTTGATCACCATTTTGGTATTCAGTTCCAGAAATCTCTGGATTTTTTAATTTCTGCGTATCAAAAGAAGCTGTCTCCACCACGATCCTGGTTACAGGCAAAAGTTTTTGGACTTCTTCAATGCAATGAAGATGAGTATCAATCTTGTGTTCAACCGAAGGAGCAAGCCAGCCTTTATGCTTCGTACGCACTCGGTTATTGAAGCGTGGCGCTCTGTATCTTGTCTTGCGGTTTCTTCTTGCTCTGCGCGCTTCTCTTCTAGTCGAGATCAGCTCAGTGATATCTGTTCTGTTCTGGACATCCCATGCCAGCAGTTCTTTATCTTCACTCGAAGCACTTAGACCAATCTGTTTAGAACCAGCGTCTACTCCAAGAGTGACGGGCTGGGTATATCTAGTTGAATCATATAAAAGCTTGATGGTAAATGGATTTTTCTTTACCACTTTGGCTTTCTTGTCATTTAAAAGGTGGCGCACCTTGCCGTGCCTTTGGGTAGGCATTAAGGGCTTGCCATCTACATCTAATACGTAAACCATATTGTACCTCCAAGGTAATAATTCGTTTTAGGATAATAAAGCGTCCTAAAAGGTAGTTGAAGCACCAGCCTTCGCCAATGTTATAAGAGGTTTGTTGACCTGCACACTGCACCTGACCTCAGTACTGTTTAATACAGGTCCGCAGAGTCCAGGACTAGAGCTGAACATCCTGGAGTGCCTATTTCAACTTGTTTAAGGTTGATTCTCAAATAACGTAGTCAGTTAAGACTCAGGCTAGTCAATCAGGCTTGAAACAGATGCATGAAAGCTTCTTATTTCAAGCCCCATCCAAATTGCAAGGCAGTTTGGGTGGGGTCATTGACAGCGGCCTTTTTCATCGTCCGCTACGATTTTTTCCAGCATTTGGTGCGTTAAATCCGGCTTGGCTGCTTTTACCAGCATCTCATCCATAGCAGCCCACCCTTGGTCATCCAGCTCGAGGCCGATCAGCTCAGGAGGATGGCGCAGAATTTTGGCCAGGAATTTGCTGAGCTGGACCTGGCGGGATGACTTTGCGTTTGGATTTTTCATTTTTTCACCTCCGTATCCAGAGAAGACATATAGATACATATAGATATGGAATAGAATAGCTTGTTTTCTGGCTTTGTTCTTTGCCTTTTTCAATTTCTGTTTGAGGAGACTGGTCTTGGTGCCTGACTTAGATGCGAGTTGTAAGAGCAGGGCAAATCTTTGGAAACCGCTTTTCTTTTTGAGTCCTGAATCCAGTCTGTAAACTCACCAAAAGAAAAGCTGTTGAAACGGTTTTGAATATGGCAGGCTACCCATCAGAAGGAGAGAAGGAAAGCGGATAAAATAATCTAGAAAAGGTTGTTTACCGGAAACGAGATCAAATTATGAGAAAAAACGGCGTTATGATTCACCTCACCTCGCTGCCAAGTCCTTACGGCATTGGAACCATGGGCCAGGCAGCGCGGGATTTTATAGACCAACTGGAACGAAACGGCCAGAGCATCTGGCAGATTTTGCCCATCAATCCAACTGGCTTTGGCGATTCGCCTTATGCGGGCAGCTCGACTTTTGCAGGCAATCCCTATCTGATCGATTTGGACCAGCTGGCTTTTGATGGCTTGCTGCAATGGCATGAGTTCCAGCATGAGCAATGGTATACCTATCCAGACCGAGCAGATTTTGCTATTTTAGCCCGCAAGAGAATGCCAGTCCTGCGCCTGGCAGCCCAGCGCCTTTTAGCCAATAAGCCTGCTGATTACGATCGGTTTTTAAAGGACAATAAGGCTTGGCTGGATGACTATGCCCTCTTTATGGCCATTAAAAACGCGCATGGCGGACAGGGCTGGAAAGACTGGCCGGAAGAATATAAAGTTTACGACCGCAAAAAGATCGAAACCTGGAAAGAACAGTTCAAAGACGAGATTCAAATTTATGAGGCTGTTCAGTACCTCTTCTTCAGGCAGTGGCACCAGTTGAAGCAGTATGCCAACGATCATGGCATTGAAATCTTAGGCGATATTCCGATTTATGTTGCCATGGATTCGGCCGATGCATGGTCGCATCCGGAACTTTTTATGATGGACGAGCATTCCAACCCAACCCGCGTAGCCGCTGTACCCCCTGATGCGTTCTCCAAAGAAGGACAGCTTTGGGGCAATCCGGTTTATAACTGGAAATACCATCAGAAAACCGGCTATCAATGGTGGATCGACCGGATTGATCGGATGTCCAAGCTTTATGACATTTTGCGAATTGACCACTTCCGCGGCTTTGATTCGTTCTACACCGTAGAGGCCGATGCCAAAAATGCGCTGGAAGGCAAATGGATGAAAGGACCGGGCGCGGATCTGTTTAAAAAGATGACCAGAAAGATTGGCCGCCGCAACATTATTGCTGAAGATTTAGGCATTCTGACGCCTTCCGTTGAAAAAATGCTGAAAGAGGTCGGCTATCCAGGCATGAAAGTCCTGGAATTTGGCTTGTTTGCCAATACTACCGAAGGACAGGAATATCTGCCATTCAGCTATCCAGTCAAGAGCGTCGCCTATGCGGGTACGCATGATAATGACACCATTTATGGATGGTTCAATTCTTTATCCGAAGTGGATAAAGAATATGTCCGCGAATATCTGGATACCTGGGATCCGAACAATATTCACTGGCGGATGTTTGCCCAGCTGCTCAATTCACCATCCGATACCACGATTGTCATGGCACAGGATTTATTGGGTCTTGGCAGTGACAGCCGTATGAATAAGCCAGGTGAGCTTGGAAGCTGGCAATGGCGCCTGATTCCAGGACAGCTCAATGAAGATACGATGCGCCATCTCAAATATCTCACGCGTGTCTACCGCAGGCTTCCCGAACAGAGAATCGATCCCAAAAAGAAAAAGCCCACTTTGCTTGCATTAGAAACTGCTGATCTGGCAGACTAAATGGCTTTCGCATCAATTCAAAAAGCGGCCTATTGAAATAATCATCAAGAGACTCTCTGAACCAGTCGATGACAGAATCCATTGGGCAAGGAGAGTTTCTTTTGTTTTCTAATTTCCAGCGGCTGATGAGTACCTTGAAGTATGAAAAAAGAACCGTATGAATCTGGCGATTCACTGCGGTTCTTTTGAGTTGATTATAATTTGGCCTTTTCTATCTGCCTTTATCCTTCAACACGGATGGATTTGATGATCTGTGGTTCTTTTGGTTTGTCACTGAAATCGGTTTTGACACTGGCTACGTTATCAACACCTTCCATACCGGATGTGACTTTTCCAAATGCGGCATATTCACCATCTAACCATGGAGAATCGGCATGCATAATGAAGAACTGGCTTCCAGCCGAGTTTGGATCCTGAGCTCTGGCCATCGACAGAACGCCGCGGGTATGCTTCAGGTCGTTTTGTGTAAAGCCGTTGGATTTGAACTCACCAGGGATGCTGTAGCCTGGGCCGCCGGTTCCATTTCCTTTGGGATCGCCACCCTGAATCATGAAGCCAGGGATCACGCGGTGGAAGTTTAATCCATCATAGAAGCCTTCGTTGGCGAGCTTTTCGAAGTTTTCGACTGTTTTTGGCGCTTTGTCTGGATAGAGTTCCCCTTTGATGACATCGCCGTTGTTCATGGTAATCGTAAATGTTTTAGCCATAGTTACCTCCAGTTGGCAAGGAATCTTGCCTTCCTTGTATTATTGTAGCGGGAAGACCCCAAGAGTGGGTCGATGACGAACTGTTGGACTTTTTTGCGCGGCTTGATGAAGGATCTGGAATCGAACCTGCCTGTCAAATCAACCCAGCCCTCAAAGCAGAAAAGCCCATTTTGAAGCGGAGGAATAGTTGTAATGCAGCGTGTTTATCTTTGTGCCCTTTCCGATCCAATTGTGGACCGAAGCCGATATGAAAAGTTGATTCCAGTCTTTGAAAAGCAGGGAATTCAGCTGGAGCTTTCCAAGTATTTGCAGCAGGATCTGCCAGCTTGCTATAAAGCCCAGGATTTGAACAGAGCCTTGCGCAGTGGGCGGTATACTTGGATTTTGGATGTTTCCGGCGGAAATTTAGCAAACCTGGTTTTACCGTATCTGGATTATGAAGCCTACCAGAATGGAACAACCTATTATGGGGCTTTCAGCGATGGAACCTGTATCGTCAATGCCTTGGCGTGCCGGGGCCATAAAAAAGCGCTGCTTTTTCCAATCTGGAACCAGACTGATTTTTCCCAGACCATTTCGCTGATTCAAACCGGCAAGATGCATCCGCAGATTGAACCAATGGGCCATGCCAGGCCGATGCCCCGCCATGCCAAAGTGTTTGGGGGCAATATCCGCTGCTTTTTAAAATTGGCAGGAACAGATGGTTTTCCGGATTTGACGGACAGCTATCTGCTTTTAGAATCGTCCAGTGCCGATTGGAACGCATTTCGCTCGATGAGTGCCCATTTAGCCCAGATCGGAGCTTTTGATTCGATTTGGGGGATTGTACTTGGCCGCTTTAATGCTTTGGAAAGGCAAGCAGGAAGCAGAGACCGGGCACTGGAGGTGATGATGGCCTTTTTAAACTCGCTGGTAGACCAGCCTTTCGATTTTTACCAGGCTGACCAGCTTGGCCATATTCCAAACTCACAGGGAATATGGATCAGTGCGGGAAAAACAGCCAGCCAGTCCAGGGAACTGTCCTGCAAAAAATCCGTTGAAAAAGACGAAAACCCATCTGGACAAACCGCTAAAACAGGTCCGGTCAAAGCCCCCATTGGATCTTTGCCAAGCGTTCCGAAAAATGAGTATCAGATAAAATCTAATCTTGAAGTGGACAAAATGACCAATAATGACCGGAAAGAGTCAAAAAATCAGGCGCATTCCTATACAATTTCATCAGCAGATGTCTACATCACTCCTTTTTCTTTTCAGAAGTAAGAGCGATTTTGGAGGCGCATATGAAATCTTTTAAAAATCCGTTTCGGTTTACAAGCTTATTGCGGCCGATGATTTATCTGTTTTTATTTTCATTGATTTATGGATTTGGAACACTCAAATTGATGGATCTGCCTTCCCCTTATAACGACATTTCCCGCTGCCTGCTGTTGTCGGTTTTTGGCTTAGGGCTGTATTTTGTCTCCACTTTGATCTGGGGCAAAAAAAGACAGACACTCACCCCCAAACGGGCCGGGGAAGTCTGGAGCTTGTGCTTGCTTTTGGCCGTTGTGACCACCTGGGTCATTTCACCGCTTTCCTTGCAAGGCGGCAATCTTGGATTGCTCTTGCTTGGAGCCGTCCTGGGAACGGTCTGCCTATTATTTGCCCTGCCGACTTTGATTTTGTTTTTCCGGGCGATTTACAATGGCATTGATTCGTTGAGCGACCAGATTAAATTTGTCCGTTTAGCCTGGCGGGGGAAGTTCTGGTATATTCTCGACCTTTGGCTGATGCTGTTTGTGCTGATGTATGCCTGGGATAACTTCATGGGTGGGCCGCTCTTCAGTGCCGGTACCTTTGATGCGCCATCGATCTTTACCACGCTGATGTATTTAAAAGAGCCAACCATCTACTTTGAAATGATTCTGCTCTTTTCCCAATCCGCTCCTGGAACCTGGGAGCTGACGATGCTTGGCATTCTGGAAGCTGTTTTGATGGTCTTTTTGGAATGCAACATCATTGCCTGGATTGGCCAGGCTGGCCAGCAGATGTGGAATGAATATCACTACAATAAGCCGATTGAAAAAAACTCGCCTTCGCTGCCGCGCCAGAAGCACTAAAGCTATACCGATTCAATATTTGCCAAATCCTGCAGAAGAACCAGTTTTTGTTTCCATTGACGAACGCCTTGGACAATGTCCCTGGCGTTTTTGTCGCTTAGAGAGGAGGAAGACAATGGCGGAAAACCAGAAAGAAGAAAAGAACAAGACCGATAATCAACAGAAAAGCAAGAGGAAAAAGAAAAACAGCCAAAAGGTTGAAAACTCAGAATTTAAGCCGTTAAAGCTGACTCCTTCGCAGCAGGAGTTTCTTGCCAGCCGCAAGATCGAAACGCTCTCGGATCTGCTTCATACGTATCCACTTCGCTATACCCCTATCAGGCCCTATGAAAAATGGGAAGAGGGTGATGAAGTTTTATTGGAAGGAATGGTCATCCGCTCAAACGGCGGGCAGCGCATCAGCCATAACCGGATTGTCACGCAGGTTACGATGTATGCCTGGGACCAGGAGCTGATCGTATCGATTTTTTCCTACGGCTATTTTCCCCAGATTACCATTGAAAAGACGCTGACGGTCTGCGGTACTTTTCACAAACCCAATCGCATCAGCGCCAACTGGACAAGCGCAGCCAAAGTCATTGAACCTGGCCAGCTACTGTATCCCAACTATTCACTGCCCAACAAAACCAGACGGGATATGATGATCAAAATCATCGATAAGGCGCTGAAGCATGTCGACAAACTTCCAGACCGAATCCCGCAAAGCCTGCGTAAAAAATACCGGCTGCTGCCGCTGGCTCAAGCGTTAAAAGCCGTTCACCAGCCGCAAAATGAAGCTGAATTGTATCAAGGGGTGCGCGCCTTAAAATATGAAGAGTTTTTGTGCTTCCATTGCGCCAGGCTGCGGCAGTCGATCCGTATTGAAAAAACGCCCAAGCAGTTTGACCAGTCTTTGATCGACCAGCGGATCGCCAACCTTCCCTATACCCTGACACCCGATCAGGCATCGAGCATCGACGAGATTCTAAACGACCTGCATTCAGACCAGGCAATGTACAGGCTGTTGCAAGGAGAAGTAGGGTGTGGCAAGACGATGGTCGCCGCGATGGCCTTGTATGCCTGCAAGCTTTCCGGCCAGCAGGCAGCCCTGCTTGCGCCAACGGAAATCCTTGCCCGCCAGCATGTGATCTCCCTGCAAAAACTAGGCATTGAAGCCACGCTCTATTGCTCATCGCTTAAAGCCAGCGAGAAAAGACAAGTACTCAAAGGACTCAAAGAAGGAACAATTGATTTGGTGGTCGGTACGCATTCGCTTTTCCAGGAAGCTGTGGAATATGACAATTTAGGGCTGGTCATTGCAGACGAGCAGCATCGCTTTGGAGTCCTGCAGCGAAGAGCACTTATTGAAAAAGGCCATCATGTCGATGTGCTGCTGATGAGTGCCACTCCGATTCCACGGACGGCCGCGCACTTTTTATATGGCGATATTGATCTGTCCGCCATCCGCACGATGCCCCCAGGCCGCAAGCCGGTGATTACGAAATATTTTCAGACTTCAAGCATGAAGCCGGTTTTAGGCCGGATTTTAGAGGGAATTCAAAAAGAAGGCCGCCAGGTGTATGTCGTCTGTCCCGCGATCGATGAAAATCCTGATGAAGGAATTACTGCGGCCAAATCGATTTATGAGGGCATGCAGTCGGTATTGGGAAAACAGATTTCGATTGATCTGCTGCATGGACGGATGAAAACGGAAGAAAAAGAAGAAATCATGGACCGCTTTAAGAATCATGAAACGCAGATTCTGGTCTCGACAACTGTCATTGAAGTCGGAATCGACGTGGCGAACGCGACCATGATGGTCATCTACGATGCCCACCGCTTCGGCCTTTCAGCCTTGCACCAGCTGCGCGGCCGGTGTGCCAGAGGACCCGTGCAGGGCGAATGCTACCTGCTGTCCAATTCCAAAACAAAGCAGTCGATCGACCGCCTGAAAAAGATGGAAGAGCTAGACAATGGATTTGATTTAGCGGCGTATGACTTGCAGCTGCGCGGCCCGGGAGATCTTTTAGGGACCCGCCAGTCGGGCATTCCGGCTTTTATCTTAGGCGATGCCGGCAAAGATTTAGCCATGATGGATTGCTGCGAAAAGGATGCAGCTGAAATTTTAGAACACCCGGAAAATCCGGAAAACCGGGCGATGATGAATTACCTGCGACAGGCTTCCGATAAGAGCCTGGTCGATTAGCTGCGAGTTATTTTTCTCGTTCGAATTCCATATCGATCAAAAATGAAAACAGCCGCTTTCTCAATGAAGGTTCCAACAAAGTTTGCGTAAGAATCTCAATGAAAAGAGCGGCTGTTTTTAAGTGATCGAAACTTTAAAAGTCAAAAATGGAATGCCCTATGAGGGATACTTTTTCGATCCAATTGGTCAGCTCAGCCAGAACTGGGAGCAGTCCCTTGCCTTTTGGCGACAGAGAATATTCTACTCGCGGTGGAATTTCATTATATTGGACGCGGACAACCAGATTGGATTTTTGCAAATCCCGCAAAACGGATGACAGCATAGATCCCGTAATGAAGGGAATTTTCTTTTTCAGACCATTGAAGCGGATTGAATCCTGCTTCAGCAACTCAAACAGCACGTTTGTCTTCCATTTGCCCTGCAGCTGGTTCAAAGCCCGGTGGACAGGGCAGTTGGCATCGGGCTTGTCCGCTTTTAAAAGCTTTTCCAGATATTCTTGTTCTTTATGCATTCGATGTTCCTCGGTATGAAAAACGTACTTAGGAACGTCAGGAAAAAGACCCCCAGCTATCTTCAGTCACACAATTCCCATGATTACATCTATGAGAATTGATACTGATTCTACTATGAGCCTTCAGTGAATGTCCTCTATTCTTTGGAACTATACTTTCCTTGAAATGTATCAGTACCAGCTGATGGAGGAGTGTATCTTATGAAACCCTATGTTCCAGACGAAAAGCTAATCGCCCAGATTGAACTCTATGAGAGCATGCAGGACAGCCTCGACGAAGTGGCGAACAGACGAATGCTTGCTCTAATGGCGGAAAACGGCGGCCGTGGTGCCCAGCACTATATTGCCCAGCGAACTCATACGGATCCAAAAACCATTGAACGCGGTCGTAAGGAACTCCATCAGGAAATGGAACTTCCAGAACCTGGAAGAGTCAGATTAGAA
>JADGIS010000019.1 GCA_015233825.1 Erysipelotrichaceae bacterium RD49 | reverse complement strand
TAAAAAGCAGCATCTCCTCTAAACATGATGTTTCGAGTCTTTCCTGCTGGAGTTTGGTCGGGAATTCTTTTGAGAATTTCGTTCATTACAGCCTCTGATTCATCGGAAGAATAGGTATTGCCAGGGCGCAGGAAAGCTGCCATAAGTATCTTAGTCGCATACTCGTTAACCACTAGGGGATGATATCCCTTCTGCTTATAATGGGAAATCCATTTAGATTCTTCTTGGTCTCCATAAGTATCAGTTTTTGTAGAGTCGGCATCTAAGAGAATATCCTCTTGGTTTTTATGGATAAACTCACAGGATTGATTCATATGAGACCGCCAAAATCCATTATTTGTTTCCTCAGAAATGCGCTGATATAAGCGGCTGATAGAACTCTGAGAAGAAATATCCTTTAGATATAGAGAAATGAGGGGATCTTGCTTTAAAACATCCTGATCTGCCTGAGTGTTGTAGCCGAGAAGGTACTTGACCACCTGCTGAGTCAATAACGAAAAATTTGAATTGTGATCCAGATGGGTCTTTCTCTCATCTGAATACGGCAGGTCAGAATAATCCATAAGTAGTTTGTTAAAAAATAAAAAATCGAGAAGAAGCATCGCTCCTGTATCAGAGGAGAGATCGCCTCCATTAAATGAAATGTTGCGTTCTGGGATAATACCAGTCATACTGTTGCTTAAGGTGTTTGTCATTGTGTAGTGTGTCCTTTCTTTGTTTTGGTGGAAGATTGCATTGTACAGGATTTCAACACATTTGACATCACCTGTTAGGTGAAAAGTAAAACGGTCGGAAACACGTTTCATAAAGGTGTTTCCGACCGTTTTTGATTTTGTGAGAATTATTAAGGTAATACGCTTGAACAGTCAGGAAAGCCATTTGGCCATCGCTCCATTCTTAGCCATTGGACTTGAAAAAAGGTCTTTGCAAACATCTCACTCTAATCCTTGATTCTGATCATGCACCTGCTTCTTGGCCGTTTCGGCTTTTTTAGCGGCATATTGCCAATATTGGGCTAAACGCAGCTGGAGGGTCGTCTGTCTGGTGGCATCATCTTTGCGCAGAGCGCACTGCCGGAAGTCCGCTTCATTGCCAATAATCGAAAGCTTTTTCTTAGAGCGGGAGATCGCCGTATAGATCAGCCTTTTTTTAAGCATGCTGCGGCCATTTCCATCCGCAATGACACAGACATTGGGATATTCCGAGCCCTGTGATTTATGAATCGAGATACACCACGCATGGGTGATGTAAGAAGACAAGGCACTGCGTTCAAATTCAACCTCAATGCCATTAAACCCGCAGATCAAAGACTTGGTCATCGGATCGACAGAAAGAATCGTTCCGATATCTCCATTATAGATATCCAGTTCAGCCATATTGGCTTTGAGCAGCACTTTGTCATCCTGCCGGTAAATAACCGTGCGCGGTCCGTCCTTGGTCGTGATCTGAATCGACATCTCGGGTTTGAGCGGCGAAAACGGATTTACGGTTTTCTGCATCATTTCATTGATCTGGTAAATGCCGCTCTCGCCGTTGTAGACAGGCGCGAGAATCTGAACATCGGCTGGATTGTCTTCCAGTTTAACCAGGCTTTCCAGCGTGGCCAAGGTGCTGCCAGGGGCTTCTAAAAACGTGACGGGATCTTCAAAGTGGAGCGGCTGGTCGATGCGGATTTCATTGGCTAAAAGCGGAATGCCGCTGCCTTTTTTTTGGCGATGCAGGGTTTCCAGATGCGCGACGGGTATCTTGTCAGATTCAATCAGATCGCGAAGCACATTGCCCGGGCCCACGCTCTCTAACTGGTCCTCATCCCCGATTAATAAAATCCGGCAATAGGAAGGCAGAGCCCGCAGCAAGGAAGCAAACAGGCGGTTATCGACCATCGACATCTCATCCACGACCAGAAAGTCGATGTTGAGCGGCTTATTTTCATCATAGGCAAATTTATCTTGTTCTTTATCCCAGCCAAGCAGCGAATGGATTGTTCGCGAAAAGCGGTTGGTCAGCTCATTCATGCGCTTGGCAGCGCGGCCAGTAGGCGCACAAAGCTGCACGCGGGCATGGGGATAAAACTGTCTCACCATTTCCAAAAGCGCTTTTAATAACGTGCTTTTTCCTGTCCCTGGTCCACCGTTGAGAATCATCATCGAATGATTTAAAAAGGTGTGAACCGCTTTTTTCTGGTCCTGGTCATACTGGATACCTTCTCTTTTTTCGATCTGGGCCAGCTTGGCTTCAATATCATGAAAGCTTGGACTTTCAACAGGAAACTGGTGAACGTAAACCAGAGCCGCTGTCAGCATTTCACAGTTATACTGAACAGTCTGGTAGACAAAGTCGTTTTTTAAAACGATCAGCTTGCGCTTGGCAAGCGAATCCAAAGCCGCATCCAGTGCCTTTCCATCGATTTTAGAAGCGGTTGCCAACAGGCTTTTGCGAATCGCCGTGGATCCTGTCTGGTTTGCATAGGTCGTAATCTGGTTGAATACCGCAGCTTCCACGCGTTTTGGATCCGTACTGGCCAGCTCCAGTCCATCTGCAATGCGTTCAGCTGAAAAATACCCAAAGCCCTGCAGGTGATAAAACGGCCAGTATGGATCTTCGTCTAGATGATCGATCTGCCCATCCTGACAGGTATTGAGCTTCTTGATGTCGCTTTGTTCCAATCCCCAGCGAAGCAGCTGTTCAATTTTCATCGCCCGGCCGCCAAACTGAGAGAGCCCTTCTCTGATCGAATGACAGACCTTTTCACTCAGCTGGCACTGGCTGGCAAGAACATCAGGGTCTTTCAAGATGATTTCAATGGCGTTTTCACCCAGCGTTTTGACAATCTTTTCTGCCGTCTTTGCCCCGACACCGGGAAAGGTTTTCGAGCTGAAAAAGCGGACCAGGTCTTCGTCAAAGTTTTTTTCAACGGGGTTGGCCTGATAGATTGCAAGCTGCGGACCATAGGTTTTATGCGTCTCCCAGTTTCCCTCGATGTGCCAAAGCTGGCCGACCATTGCGCCTGGCAGAACGCCTTTAAAGCGGATCTGCTTTTTGGTCTGCTCATCGCGAAGAGCCCCGATGCAAAAACCGGACTTGGCTTTTTGGTAATACAGCCGCTCTACTTTGCCGGTGAATGCCGGCCAAGCCGGCCCTTGGTTTTCTGCTTGCTGGCTGGCAGAAGCAGGAACGGCCTGGCTGGAAGCTGGTCCTTGCTCTGGTTTCTGATCATTGGGCAGGCTGAGAAGAGCAGGCTGGCTGAAGGGCTGGTCATGATGGTGCATAGCATCAATTTCAGCCTGCATGGTATACGGATCCATCTGTAAAGACGCCTTGGATGCTTCATGCCAAGCATACGAATCAGCTTGGTTTTGCCAGGCTGAATCAAGCTGATCGTTTTCAAACTCAGTGCTCATGAAAAGACTCCGCTCGTTTTTGGATGGTTTCAAATAAATCCTGGCCCTGGTCAAAAACCTGCTCGATGACGCCCCCGCCAAGGCAGCGCACCCCATCATAGAACACGGCTTCCTGACCTGGCGTCACCGCCGCGCTTTTTTGCGGATAGGAAACCATCGCGCTGTTTCCATTGACTTCCAGGCGAACTGGGATATCCGTCTGTCGATAGCGGAATTTAACTGTACAGTTTTCAGGGAATTCATATCCCTCTTCAACCAGCCAGTTGATCTTCTCAATCCGGGCACTGTCCGAATCCAGCCAGTGCTTCTGATCGGTTCTGGCTGCATACAGTTCATTGGTTTCCACATTTTTGCCCGCGATAAACCATGGACCTTTAAAGCGGTCAATGTGCAGGCCTTTGCGCTGCCCGATGGTGTAATACAAAACTCCCTGGTGCTCCCCGAGCACCGTTCCGGTGTCAAGATCAATAATTCTGCCAGGTTTTGCGGGCAGGTAGTTGCTTAAAAACTGTCTGAAGTTGCGCTCGCCGATAAAGCAGATGCCGGTCGAATCTTTTTTGGAAGAAACGGAATCCAGTTCCAGCTCACGGGAAATCTCGCGCACCTGGGGCTTGGTCAGCCAGCCCAGAGGGAAAATCGTTTTAGACAAAGGTTCCTGGGCAATCTGGGCTAAAAAGTAAGTCTGGTCCTTATTCAAATCGGCCGCTCTGGCTAAAGCGGTATAGCCATCCACGACAAAATTGGAAGCATAATGGCCGGTTGCCAGCGCATCAAAGCCGTGATCCATTGCATAGTGGTAAAAGGCATCAAATTTAATGAACTGGTTACATAAAATATCAGGATTCGGTGTCCGCCCGCGCTCGTATTCCTTTAAGAAGACGGAGAAAACGTCATCCCAATACTCTTTGACAAAATCAACGCGCAAAAGCTCCAGGCCAAGCCGGTCGGCAACAGCTTGGGCATCCATATAATCCTGCTCTTGCGGGCAGACGGAATTGAGCAGATCCGGATTGCCAGCGACATCATTGTTGACAAACGAATCCCAGTTGCGCATGAAGCAGCAAGTGACATCAAAGCCCTGCTCCTTAAGCAAAAAAGCGGCGATCGCGCTGTCTACGCCGCCGGATAACCCCACCAGCACTTTGATGGTTTCAGGCTTTCTGCCTGCCAAAGCCGATGGAAGCGGGGCAGCCGTTCGATAATCCAAAGTATGAAGAAGATCGTGAAAATCAAAAGAAGTATCTGTCATAGTCTTAGCCTCTGCTTTCTAATGCCCATAGGCAGTATCGTTACCATTTCAAGATTGAATCTTTTCGAACCTGAAACGGATCCTTTAAAAATTGGTTGTATTTTTCGCCACAAGACAAATATCGTACTCTCTATTGTATCGAACAGGGCAAGCCTGTAAAAACCATCATCCCTGCCTGCTTTGAAGATCCCTTCAAAATCAGTCTGTTTGGCCAGAAATCAAACCAAATATGACTTTGAAAACAAAAGTGCAGTTCTCCCTTCATCAAGCCCTCTGCCCTTTCCTTCTTTTACCCACTGAAAAAGGCCAGACTTAAAGTCTGGCCTGATCGGTTGGCTGGCTATCGCTTTCTTGGGCTGATTCGATAGGAATGAAATAAATTTTGAGTTCCATCCCCAAACCATGGGCGAGCCTTTTGAGCAGCTTCAAAGACGGATTTCGCGTTCCGCGTTCGAGTTTGGAAATATCACCCTGATCAATCCCAGTGCGTCTAGCAAGTTCGGTCTGTGTAATTTGAAGTCTCTCTCTCGTATCCTGAATAGCATGAACGACTGAATATTCAGGACTTCCAACTTCAAGTTCCACACAAGCAGATTTTTTAGCCAAAGACAATCCCTGCTTCTCGTAATGGTCCTTATGGACTCTCTGTTTCATGCTTCATCCTGTCAGCAAGTTTGGAAGCATAGGCAGATCAGCTGACAGTCCACATGCGTAAATTCCCGCCCAGTCGGCGGTACACCCCCTCGAAACGCACTGCTATCCGATAATCGAGGAGTTTTCCCAGGTAAATTCAAATCACGTTGAGAAGCTTTATCCTTTCCTTAGAGTTTTGATTTGTCCGTAGATTCTGAACAGCCAGCTTCTTCAAAGCCAAGGAAAACGGGTCGTCAGAACGAGGACTGACTGGACGCCGATTTGAATTAAAACGGGAAATGTCGAAAATCAGGTAATATGTTCAGGACCCCTCCTTCAAGCACCTGATTCGCACTTGGCGAATGGATGTAATCTTTGCGTGGTGGAATCTGTATATGAATCTCACCAGTATCCATTCACTTTTTATAAATCTTACACTTTTTTACCGAAGTTTATCAATAGATTTCTCCATTTAAAGAAAATCTTAATTGAGTTATTTTTAGGTAACCAACAAAAACGCCGATTTTCGCTCACTTTTGGTGATTTATCGAGTCTAAAGTCCCTTTTTTACGCTCATTTCTTTCTTTTCTTTGAACAACCTTAATATTGATAAATTCCATAATTATGGAATTTATCCCCTACACTCCTTCAGACATTCAAAAATTCATATCCTAAAGCTTCTTCAGGTATAGTCGATTCGATAAGATGGAACGAAAATTAGGAATAATTCTCTATTGGATATTCAAATGGCAATCATACGAAACTGGATAAAACAGCTGCACAAGCCTTCAGCCCCTGCCCTTGCTTCACCCTGCACAACAACATCAGATTTGCAATGTTTCTGCACCGGTTTTGAACCTGAATATCGTCTATAATTAGTGAACAAATATCAGAAGCGGGCGTTTGTGCGTGAATGGAAAACATGTCAGATTCATGTCAAACAGCCGGGCACATTGCCATGAATTCTTTTCAAATCTAAATCCCGCCAGCTGCCGCCCTTATGGGTTATATCTATTTTATAATGGTTTTTTGAATCTGTTTTTATCGGATGACCAGCCGGCACAAAATCGAATGAAAATTGAAGGAATCGATCCCCCATCGGGATTTCGAATTTAAAACTTGCCGCCAGGCCAGACCATTTGCATTTTGGAAAGCAGAATTGCTGCGCTTGTCTCCAGCCCTGTTGGAATGGCTTGGGTATACTTGAAGACAATGAAAGAAGGAATGAACATGTCGTATTTCCCGTTATTTTTCGATTTCAAAAACAAATCCATTCTCATGATTGGCGGCGGGCAGACCGCTTTGGAAAAGACCCGCCGGCTGCTGGCCACCCAGGCAGAACTGACCATTTGTGCCCCAGAGATCCTGCCAAAGCTTCGGTCTATGAGCGTACAAAAAAAAATCCAGCTGATTGGACGTGGCTGGATGATATCGGATCTGGACAACCGCGATCTGGTCATCGCAGCCACCAATGATTATTTCGAAAATGAGAGGATCGCTAAAACATGTAAAAACAAGAGGATCCTCTGTAATGTGGTCGACAATGCAAAGCTTAGCGATTGCATTTTCGGCGCTGTCATTACACAAGGTGACCTGGCCATCGGCATTTCCACATCCGGTGCTTCTCCCAGCGCAGCAATCTATTTGAAAAAACAGATTCAAAGCCTGATTCCCGATGACTTTGATGCCATTCTTGAATCGCTTGGCAAACTGCGGCCAGTGCTGATTGAGCGATACCCCGATCAGAAAAAACGCTCTTTGCTGTTTCATCGTTTGTTTGAAGCCTGCTTGAAGCAAAACGCTCCTCTGACCCGTTTTCAGCTAGAATCCCTTTTAGAGGACTTTGACAACCAAAAACCGGAGAATTCCAATGACAGATAAACATAACCCTTCATTTCAAAAGAGCCAGCCGATTGTCGATCTGGTTGGAGCGGGCTGCCATGATGCTTCGTGGCTGAGCCAGGCTGCAAAAGCAGCCATTGCCAAAGCCGACGTCGTGATCTACGACGATCTGGTCGACGAAAGCATTCCTGCATTGGCAGATGCCAGGGCCAAAAAGATCTACCGGGGCAAGCGGGGCCATCTCAAAAGCGCAGACCAGCAGGAGATCAATGACCTGCTGGTTCGCGAAGCTTTAGCCGGAAACAAGGTCGTCCGCTTAAAAGGGGGCGATCCTATGATCTTTGGACGCGGCATGGAAGAAATCGCGTTTTTAAAAGCACATGGTTTATCGGTCCGCGTTCTGCCCGGAATCTCGTCGTTCTACGGCATTCCCTCCAAAGAAGCTTTCGGACTGACCAAAAGAATGCAGGCAGATGGATTCATGGTGCTTACCGCCCATAACGCCAAGCAGCCACGAACACAAACCGAGTGGAAACAGATCGCCAAATTTAAGGGAACACTTGTCTTTTTAATGGGAATGTCCGATCTCGAAATGATTCAACAAAATCTTATCGAAAATGGCATGGACCCCCTGACACCCTGTGCGATCTTTACAAGCCCTGTGTTTACAATGACAAAAAGCATTAAAACATCTCTTTGTGATCTCGCAAAGAGCGCAAAAGAAAATCGCTTAAAAAGTCCTGGAATTATTGCGATTGGAGGCGCTGTTGCCAGTTACGAGCCGCTTTGCCCGATCCGGATTGCCCTTGCCGGCTCTGAGGATTTCAACACCAAACTCAAAGCTTTGATACCGCCTGACATGCAGACAGCCGCGCTTCTTGACAATCGATACGCCGATTACGACATCGACCTGCCAGACATTCTTGCTGCCCATCCTGATTGGTTTGTATTCACCAGTGTGCATGGTGCGAATCAATTTTTTAAGCTGCTTCAAACCTACAAGATTGATTTAAGAAAGCTTTCCCAGATCAAATTTGCCTGTATTGGTGCGGGTACGGCCCAGGTTTTCAAAGATCATTTCATCACACCTGATCTAGTCGCCCATCAAGCCAACAGTCAGTCCCTTGCAGAAGATCTCTTGAAAGCCTTAAAACCCGATGAGTCTGTTGTCCTCTTTCAAAGCGCGAAAGCTCTGCCGATTTTAGAAGAGAAGCTTTGTGCCTCTGGAATTGCCACCGACTTCATCCCCCTTTATGATTTTGAATGCAGTCCCTCTCGATCGATGGCAGCGGATCTTGACTATGACTATCTTGTCTTGCCAAGCCGCACGGCGGCTAAAGCCTGGTTAGGCCAGAAGCAAAAACCAAAGGTGAAAACCATCGTCACCCTCTCCTTGCCCATTGCACAGCTGCTTGAAAACCAGCCCTCGCGCATTCTCGTCAGCAAAACGCCAAACGCCCAAGCGGTCATGGAAATCATCCAGGAAGATCTTGAGCGTCTAGATTGAGAAGCGTCGGCTCCAGAACCCAAGACGGCCGCAGCACCAGAAAAGGAAAAAGCCAGGTCCGGCTAAGCTGCTAAAAAGACCTGACGAATGGCTCTATCATACATATGGCGTGTTTTGTCATCATATAAGACAAATACAATCTGTGAAAAGGCATCTGGATAGCGGTCAACAAAGCGTTTAACGGTTGACACGGCAATCATAGAGGCCTCGCGCAGCGGAAAATGATAGATACCGGTTGAAATCGATGGAAAGGCTATCGATGCAATCTGGTGATCCAAAGCCGTCTGCAGGCTGTTCCAGTAGCTGTCAGCCAGCAGTTCCCGTTCCGAATTGTGGCCGCCAAGCCAGCGCGGTCCGGGGGTATGAATGACATAAGAAGCGGGCAGCTGGTAACCTTTGGTCAGTCTTGCCTGTCCGGTGGGACAGCCATGGAATTGACGGCATTCTTCTAAAAGTTCGGGTCCGGCTGCCTTGTGAATGGCTCCATCCACTCCGCCTCCGCCAAGCAAGCTGGTATTGGCGGCATTGACAATGGCCATTACGCCATGATCTTTGGTGATATCCCCGCAAATTGCTTTAATTTCAGTCATCTCGTCTTTCCTCCTTGTAGTGAAGTTTAACCATTGTATCGTATTTTGAAACGGCTATCGGCCAAAAATTAATGGTTTTGGTTAGTTCGTCTGAACAAATTCGATCTACTGTTGGACAATTGTCCAAAATACATTGACAATTGTCTTTGAGGATTGGATTTTGGCTGACTAGAATCATGGAGCCGTTCTCTTTGAAGAAGCAAACCGCCTGGCTTTGATGCAAGCCAGGCGGTTTCGTAGTGAGGTGGGATGTGGATTGGACCTGAACAGATCCAGCTGGGCGTTTTTTGAGCGGTGAATGAATCGGTCATTGAATGGACGAGGAGGCCCACTCCCTGTCCTACAGCCATGGGCTTTCACATTCAACCGGAAAAATCCGCCCGGTTTTACTACCAGCATCCCAATCTTCAATAACCAGGCCAAAGACATCACGAATGATCTGGCTTTGAACCAGCTGATCGCTCGTTCCTTGAAAGACAAGTTTTCCATCGTCCAAAACGAGCAGTTCATCGCCATATCGCAAGGCAAGATCCAGGTCGTGAATGATCGCGAACAAAACGCGGTGTTCATCTTTGAGCTTAACGAGTGTTTCCATCAGCTTAAAGCGGGCACAGGGGTCAAGCGAACTGCCGGGCTCGTCCAGCAAAAAACAGATGGGGTCCTGGGCGAGCACCTGGGCAATCGCTGCCCGCTGGCGCTGGCCCGAGGAAAGCTTATCCATTGGCCGGTTTGCAAGTTCGCCAAGCCGCATTGCAGCAAGAGCTTGTTCCACTTTTTGGGTGTCTGCTTTGGAATAGGGATGGATCCAGGCCTGGTTGGCATAACAGCCAAGCAGGACAAAGCGCGAAATCGGCATGGATAACATCGCCGTATGATGAGCCATGCGTCCAGTCAGTCTGGCTCTCTGGCGGTCGGTTTGGCTAAAAACATCCAGTCCATTGACGAGCACCTGTCCGGCCAGCGGCTTCTGCCAGCCGCCGATTGTATTGAGTAACGTAGTTTTGCCAGAACCGTTGGGGCCTAACAAGATATACAGCTTGTTGGTTTGAAAGGAAGCGTTGAAGTTTTCCAAAATTGCTTTTTGGCCATAGCCGGCGGCAAGATTTTTGATTTCAAGCATCGAGTTTCCTTCTTCCTACCAACAAATACAAAAAATACGGTCCACCGGCCAAAGCCAGCAGCAAACCGGCGGGCAGCTCCCACGGCATCAAAATCACGCGGCCTAAAACATCCGCCATGCAGACCAAAGAAGCCCCCCACAATAAGCACTCGATCAAATAAACCTGGGTGGGCAGCCGAAAGCGCCGCAGCCACGCTGGAACAATCAAGCCGACAAAGCCAAGCATCCCGCAAAAGCTGACGGTTCCCGCCGAGAGCAAGGCAGCCAGGGCTAGAAAGATGATCGTCCAGCGTCGGATCGGAAAGCCTAACGCTTTGCTTTGCAAAGGGCCCAAGGCAAACATTTCAAGCTGCTTGGCACAAACCAGTGTGACGATCACAGCAGGAACAATCAACAAGGCACCCCTATAGGCTTTGGAAAGACTGACGGAAGCCAGCGATCCGATTTTAAAGGACGCATAGCCATTAAGGGCGTCAGGAACGATGACTGTTAACAGATCAATTCCGGCTGAAAACAACTGACTGATCGCCAGCCCGGCCAAAATGATCGTCAGCTTGCTGGCATGCTTTTTCCAGATCAAAAGCAAGATCAATCCAGCACAAAGCAAGGCTCCCAAAAAGCCGGCTAAAGAAGGCAGAGCCAGTAGTTTTGGAAATAAAACACTTGCCAATATCGTAAAAAATCCAGCAGCAGAATTGATGCCAATCAAATTGGCTGAGGCCAGCGGGTTGTTGAGAACGGTTTGAATCAGTGCCCCGCTCAGTGCCAGCGCACTACCAGCCAATAGTGAGCCAATCGCTCTTGGAAGCCTTAAATGAACCAAAATTGTTTTCATTGTCGGATCGGTCAGATCCAAAAAGCCGGCTGGTCCGGCTAAAAGCGAAAGCAGAAAACAAAGGATACAGATAACCACAGCGATCACGACCTGGCGGCCATAATGATGAGGCGGCGATAAAGATGAAGAAAGATCGTCCATAGAGTTCCTTTCTTTTAAGATTGACAAAAGGGGGTATGATCCCTGTTGGAAAAAGGACAGGGATTCCGCATTCAACAGGCTGGTGGATCAGCTCTGATTGGAATAAAGCATGCCTTCAAGGTCTTTGAGGGCACTAGCCCATTTGGTATTGGGTTTTAAATTGTAAAGCTTCTGGTCCAGAACATAGACCCGGCCATTTTTGACGGCATCAAGATTTTTCCAGGCCTCAGACGTGAACAGCTGGTCAGCCATCTGGGCGGCTGTTTCCATATCCTTGCCCTGCGCCACGTAGAAAATTGCATCTGGATTTTGGAGCTGAATTTCTTCAAGCGAGAGAGTCTCTAATCCGCTTTCACCGGCAATATTGTCTGCCTGCAGATCGTTGAGCATCTGGCCAAGCAGACTGTTTTTTGAACCCAGAGCTTTAATTCCCTTGCCCGTTTCCCGTAAAGCGAGCACTTTGGGCTTTTCATCACGTCGGGTCGTGCGAATGGCATCAATGGCTTCTTGCTGGTCAAGCCCGTTTTTCTGGTACGCTTCTTCATCACCAGTGATCTCGCTCATCGCTTTTAAAACCCGCAGGTAATCTTCAAATGTGGAGACATCATAGTACACGACTGGAATCCCGGCCTGGTCGAGCGTTTCCAGCATCTTTTTCTGGCTGTCATTTTTCGCACTGGCAATGACCAGTTCTGGCTTGGCAGCAATCAGGGTTTCCTGCGCAATGTTTTTGACATCTCCAAGATCCGCCGCATCCTTTAAATCGAGATCAAACTGGGTAAAGGTATCATGAGCAGCAGCCACAATGAGATCTTCACCGCCCGCATTGGCCAGCTCGTCAGCAAAACTGCCAATCAGCACCGCTACGCGCTCTGGCTTTTCAAAGCTCACCGTCCGATCGAGATCATCAACTAAAGTAATGGTCTGGCTTTGACTGCCGCCTGCTGAAGATTGGATGAGGCCGGAAGTACTTGAGGCAGTGCTTTGCGCCTGGGAACTGTTCGTTTGCGTCGAATTCGACGGACTTGAAGTGCAGCCTGCAAGAATCAGGCTGTAAGCGAATAAGCCGCCAAGGGCTTGAAGGACATATCGGTTCATCAGTTGTTCCCTCCTTGATTTCTATTTGTTTCCTTGGTTCTTTTTTTGAGTTTTCGACTATTTTGATGGTTCTGCAGACAGGTCCCATCAAATCAATGATCCTATTTTAGCTTTATGGATGTTATTCTTTGGCTCATTGCACTCGATTTCTTGTCTATCCACCACTTTAGCCATGGAATCCGGCCAAAACGGCCAAGAAAAAAGGCCCCGCAAATGCGAAACCTTTTCATGATGTCAGGCAAGGGACTTCATCCAAATTGCTCAACAGTTTGGTGAAATCCTTGACGATGATTAAATTGAGAAATTGATGCGGCCGGTTTCAATCCAGTGGTTTAGAGGAAAAATTCCTGCGCTTCTTCCACGACCCCATCTGGATTTTGGGCAATCCATTCTTCAAAGGATAAACCGGTCTTTGAAATATCCTGGCCGAGTTTTACCAGGAATTTTGGCAGATCTGCTTCAGCAATCATGCCTGCTTCACGGCCGAGCTTTTCACCGCCTTGGATGTCATCGCCCTCTACATACAAGACAAATGCAGGAACAGGTTTGCGGTCAACGACTTTCAATCCGCCGCGAAAGCCAATCGGGGCGATCTGGTGAGCAGCACAGCTTGAAGTGCAGCCGGAAATATGAATCTGCGGCAGTGCATTGTTTGCAATGCCTTCTGCTTCATGAACGGCATCCAGAACGGATTTTAAAGCACCCTGGGAATCGCGAAGACCAACCTGGCAGATGGTCGCCCCAATGCAGCCTTCCGAGGTTTCGAATACGTTTTTCGCTGCATCCTTTTCAATGATGCTTAAAATCTTTCTTGCTTCATCAGCCGTGAGGTTGATGATATAGCTTCCTTCATCTGGGGCCAGACGCAGTTCAACGTCTTGCATGGCATCGATCGCATCGGAAAGCGCACGCATGGTTTCTTTGGTGACAATACCGCCGCGTGGATGATAGAGCAAAGTATACAAGCCTGGCTGCTTTTGTTTATGGACGATGAAGTTTTCCTCTAAAGGTTCGCCATTGGGCTGTTTGGTGCTTTCAGGGATGACCACATCGGTGAGCGTTAAGTCTTTGCTGGCTTTTACTTGAGCCAGGTATTTGTCGAATTCAGCCTTGATGCCTTCAGCACCCAGGGTTTCCTGCATATAGCGCGTGCGGGCTTTGGCACGGTTGTCGTAGTTGCCGTTTGCCCGGAACATTAAAATCATGGCCTCGATGTAATAGAGAATATCGTTGGGATTGACATCCTGGGCAACCAGCACCCCCAGCTTTGGATTGCTGCCAAGGCCGCCGGCACAATATATGTCAAAGGTGCCGTTTTCAGTGGCGACAAAGCCTAAATCACGGAAGGTCGCATGGGGTTCGTTTTTCTTGTTGTTGGAAAAGCCGACTTTCAGTTTGCGCGGCATTTTTTCCTGATCGATAAAATCAAGCAGGAAATCGGCTGCTTTTTCAGCATAGGGCATGACGTCAAAGTATTCTTCTTCGACACCGGAAAGGGGTGAGCACATTACGTTGCGTGGATAGTCGCCGCCGCCGCCATACCAGACGATTTTATGATCCAGCGCTTTGTCCATGATGTCGCAGACTGCATCAAGATCAAGATTATGAAGCTGGATAGTCTGGCAAGTCGTAAAATGCAACGGCTTGATATCGTATTGATCCGCTATATCGGCTACAAAGTGGAGTTTATCGGGAGTGACTTTCCCAGCGGTCATGCGTAAACGCAGCATATTTTTCTGGCCGCCGCGCTGCGCGTAGGATCCGTATTTTCCGGAGAAAGACTTGTAGTCTTTCATGTTCATTGTTTTGTTATAGAATTCTTCCGACTTCTCTTTGAAAAGAGGAATCTTACTTTTAAAGGATTGATAATCTACAGGTTTAATGTCTGACATTCTTTATACCTCTGCATTGTTCTGACAGTGCAAGTATACCATTCCTTGAATGAACAAGATTGGCTTTCACATCGTTTTGCATAGGATTAACAAAGTATCTGTAGGACAGCCTAGCCGGGTAAGCCCGGTTCAAATTCAAGCCGGATGCCCGCTTTTTGTTTTCTCTTTGGCTGATTCTGATAGTTTTATGGACTTTTCCTCCTGTCCGAATGGCGATCGTGGTCTCGATAGAGTGCTTCCTCGTCAATCCTGCAACCTCTTCCCTTTCTACGCTTTTGAACTTCCCATCCGAAATCTTTGAACTCCTGCCTGAACCAAAAAACAGAAAGCCGCTTGCAGGTTTGGCTCTTGCAAGCAGACATTCTGAGGATTGAATGTCTTTATTGTCCTTGATGATTGCTTTTCAATTGGTGGGAAAACCAGAATGCTGCCACTGCACAAAAAATAAAGCCGCTGATTCCAAGCAAAAAGATCACAAAAGCTGAAAATCCGCGCTGCCCAGGACCAAAATGCCAAGCCAGAGGCACTCTAGCAAAAAAGCCGGGAATAATCTGGTCGATCAAAAACCCAGAAAAGACACTTCCAAGGGGGATGGTCAAAAACTGCAGCGCATTGCGGCAGGCATATACTCTTCCCTGGATGGCATCGGGAACTTCACTTTGAAAGATCGCCGTTAAAGAGGCGTTCATAAAAGGAACTGGCAGGTAGCCAAGAAACTGGGCAAGAATCAAAAGCGGTGCAGTCTGGACAAAAGGCATCAGGAAATTATCTGCTGTCAATGAAAACATCATGCTGACTACAATCAGCCGGATGCGGTTTTTAGGGGCTGGAAGTATCGTGACGATAAAAGAAGCGATAATCATCGCAGCTCCGGCTGCTGAACTGACAATGCCAACCAGGGTCGTTTTTTTCGAAAGCGCAATCAGATAAACCGGCAGGGCATTATCGAAAGCTGAAGCATTGAAATTGACGCTGGCCATAAACACAATCAAGCCAAGAACCAGACGATGGGTATTCAGCCAGGCCAGGCCTTCAGCCAGTTCTTTGCCAAAAGAATAAGACAGGTTCGATCCTTTTGGCTGCTTCCGTTCAGGAATCTGGATTCGAAACTGCAAAACCGAAAACGCAACCAGAAAGGTCAGTAGATCGATAATCAAAATCCCAAACAGACCAAAAATCGGATAGAGTGCCGAAGCCAGCAGCGGATGCAAAAAGACATTCAACGACCACGCCAAGGAGCGCAGACCGCTTGTTTTTTGAATAAACTGTTCCGGGATCAGGCGGTTAGTCGCGGCTTCAGCAGCGGGATTCTGGAAGGCATTGCAGATGCCATTGATTCCATTCATGGCAAGTATCCACCAGACCAGATGCCAAGAATCCAATTTGCTGGTCATTAAAAGGATCAAGACCAGCAGCGATCCGCCAGCTGCCAGTGTATCGCAGATCTGAATCAAAGCTTTCTTTGAAAACCGGTCGGCAAACACGCCCGAAATCATCGAGGCCAGTGAATAGGGAATATAAAAGCTGATTGACAACAGGGCACTTAAAAAAGCAGATCCTGTCTGTTCGAGAATGTAAAGCGTTAGTGCAAATGAGCTCATTGAGCTTCCGATCTGGCTGACCAGCTGGCTGGACCAGAACAGGTAAAATGAACTGAGCTCATTCTTTGTCTTGCGATTAATAACCATAGTTTTGCTCCTTACCGAATCCAATGTTCAGGGGCAAAACTTGAGGATCAAAATAAATCGAGATGCTCCGAGCAGGGATCCTCAAACTTTGCCCGGAGCCAATTTGCTGCAGTTAGGATACTGCATTCCATATCGAATAATCATGAGACTCAGTATAGTCAGATTCGTTTTTCTAGAAAGACAGACAGAAAAATTCTTTCACTTACTGGAAAAAAGATGGAAAAGGAAGCAGAAAAGGAAAAGCAGGGCTTGATTTACCTGGAAAGCTGCATCCATCCTAGTTATCCGCAGTTATCCGCAAATTTGCTGACCAAAAAGCCTCAGATCCATCCCGCAAAAGCGATTGGATCTGAGGCTTGTCTCTTGATCGGATTTCTCGATCAGGAAAAGATTGCATGGATAATCGATCGTATTTCCTGCGGCGGAATCGGAGGAAACAGGCGAAAAGGTGTCCGGTATAAAAAATCTGTCGTCTTGACCAGCGGGAAATGCTTTCGAAAAAGCAGAAATCCCAGACCATACTCGTCTTTTCTCTCTTCTATCAAGGCTTCCTGCCTTGCTGCATAGCTGGTTTCACCGATCAGGTACAAAAACTGAATTGCACTCCAGACAGCCATGCCCTCATGAAGGATCAGGCTGGCCAGTTTGGTTTTCTTCTTGCTGCCCATTCCATACAAACGGGCAAACTCCATCTCATTCCAGGACACAGACTGCCAGATATGTGTCATTTCATGAACAATCGTATCAATTGAAGCCAGCCTCGGGCTGCCATTTTCAATCAGGACCGCCCGCTTTCCATCCTGGTTTTGCGCAAAGCCTAAAACCCTGATCTTTTTGCCTGAGCCTGTTGGTGTTCGAAAGCCGGCGCGGCTTGCAATTTCGTCACTGTCGGTCATCCGGATTTCAAGCGGCACCTGGAAGGTGACCTGGTAGAAATCCTGCATCAATTGGATGCACTGCTCAAACAGCTGTTTAAATTCTTCAAGATCTTCAATGGCGCTGGCTGCACATTCATTACAGCGAATCCGGCCATCCGCAAGCTGCTGGTAAGAAACGCCATTGATCGGCTGCCCGCAGAAATCGCAGGCAGCAGCTGTCCATTCATTGCCTTGATCTTCATTCCTTTTCAGATCGATGAATTCCAGCTTTCTGGCTTTACGGGCTTTGGTCAGAGGATTGCTGGCATAGCCATTGGCTGCAAGAAAACGTTTGAGTCCCTCTGTTTTAAGATAAGCTGGCTTTTGGTCTTTGCCAAAGCAAAGATAGGCCGCTGCATCTTTTTTCTCCATCCAATTCCCTTCCTTTCCTGCTTGTTGTCTTCAATCGTGGTTGAACGCCATGTTTCAGATCGTTCCTTGTTTCTTTTGATCGGCCCAGTTTTCAGGAACTGGTCTTGTCAACTGGACCACGTCCTCTGCTTGGGATTTATCCCGGCCTGCTGCTTCAGTTTCCAATTCCATCGTCTGCGTGTTTCCCTTTTCAGATTCAGCCAGGTCGGATTGATCTGAGTTGTTATCCACATCCTGCTCCTGTTTGGCCTGCTTTTTTAATGCTCGCTTTGCTTTCCAGCGCTGATAGTAATTCCGCTTTTCTTTTTCTTTTTCTTTTTCTTTGGCTTGGCTGGCCTTCATTTCTTCAATAATGGCTGAAAAGTCGACCTCTTGATCTGCGTTCTGGCCATCTTCCGTCTCTGGATTGTCCAGCCAGTCTAGATAGTCATACAAAACAGCCATTAAGCGATCAAAGCTGCGAACGAAAGAGTCAATCAGACCCAGATCCATCTGCGAGTCTTCAATGACTAGAACTTCGCCTGGATCAAACGCTCCAACCACCTGTGGAACAACATATGCCATCAAAGGATCAATCTCTTGAGGAGTATAGACAACTGCCGCATTGATATACGGCCAGTTTTCAGGATAAATGGTTTTGAACAGCTCATTGAGAAGCACACAGAATGTCAAGATTGTTTCTTGATCCATCTGCGGCATCTTTAAACGCAGAATCGTTTTTTGAAGATAAGAACGAGTATAGATTTCCTGCTTTCCTTCCTGCTCAAAAAGATACGGCACTCCATGTTCAAGATCATGATTGTCTTTCAAGCGCAGGTATCCGGGCGTTGCCACATCAAAATCATGGCGTTCCTGCCGCAGTTCAATGGATCCAATCTGGGCATAGCTGACCAGTTCGGCCCGGTTTGGGATGGGCTGGTCGCTCGATACAAAATCAGAGGGCATTGTATGAAGAGTATAGATACGCTGCTGGCGATAGTATTCGCGGCCATCATACAAGTCGGAGGCGCGGCGTAAAATAACCCCGTCAACCGGGTTGATGGAATGAACCTGGTAATACTTGCCCCCATAGCAGAGAAACTGGCCGGGCAGAATGGCCTGGACGATCTGGCCATACAGCCTGGCATCTAAATATTCCCGATTGGCTAGCTCATCTTCGACGATGAAATAGGCATTTTTTAGCGAAGATTGAAAATGGCGGGCAAACTCTTCATCGGAGATGGAATACTCTTCCACCACTTTCTGCATCCACTCGTTGACCAGCTTTTTGGAACGGGTGATGGTGAATATCGTCTCATCGGCATCCGTATATTTTTTAAGCAGCCGAATCAGTTCGTTATCGAGATCATGGCTTAAAATTCCGCACAATCGAAATTCTCTGGCGATCGTTTCTTCATCGACGGACCTCATATTCATCAACAGCAGCAGTTTCAAAATCGTATTGCGTTCGGTTTTGGCATAATCCGGAATCAAGGATGGAATGGCTTGTGGATTGCTTTCGAAGACTTCCCGGTTGGCTTTCATATAATCGCGCAGGAGGTAGTTTTCACAAAGTATATGGACAAAGGACTGTCCCGTACCGCGCGCCAGATAGGGATGCAGGGTAGCAAACATATTGTTGAATTCGTCCTCGACAATGAGAAACGGTCTTTTTTCCATTTCTGGTTCCCACAGACTGTCAATAAAGTCAACCCGCTCAAACAAGGCATTCTGGCTGACTTTAATATTCATAAACCGGCATAGGGTTTGGTAACTCTGTCCGGCAATCCGGCGCAGATCTTTAAGCGGTACTTTCGTTTCACCAATCCACTTAGCCTTGGGGACCTGCGAGCGGATGGCTAAAGCCGCCAGCTCCATCCCGTTGCCTAAATAACGGCTTTGGTGGTCAAAAAATTCCTGCCGGCGAAATTCCCCGTCTGCATTCCAAAACATGGCGGTGTATAAGCAATGAGGAACGGGACTGGCACAAGCTTCGATGAATTCGCTTTTCAATACATGAGAAAGCGTATCGATCAGCCCCGTTGTCTGGCGGTCACACACCGCAAAGACAGGCTTATGGCCTTCACCGCCTAAATTCTCAGCGATAATCGACAAGGCGATCTGGCTGGTGCCAATCAGTTTGGATGGCTCCAATAAAATGACCAGCCCGACACGCTGGAAGAACTCCTGGTTGTTTTTTAAAACCGCATGATTATAAATCTGGTTAAACGTCATGATGCCAATCTGGCAAGGTTCTTTCTGGTCATCAATCTGGCGGATCGTCCATAAATGCTCGGTGCGGGTCTGATCCGAAATTGCTTGCTCAATCCATCTTTGCGCTGGCTGTTCCAGGCTTTTGCGGCCGCAAAGAATCAAGACATGATCGCCTGCCAGCAAAGTCGAGGCGATCGGCAAGGTCAGATAGAGACTGAGATCTTTATAAAACGGGTTGAAGAAGACAACATTTTTCCCTTTTAAAAGATCGATGGAGGCCAAAGCACAATCCGGATCGCTGTTTGCGAAGCGGTGGTTGATCGAATAGTACTTGGCGGCAATCTGCTCGATTGGACCGCCTGTTTTTTTCCAGGTCTCAATGAGATTGAGAGCACTGCTCATAGAATGCAAGTCGCAGCCAGCTGTCGAAGTCAGCAGCGGCTCGGGCAGGTTGTCTTCATAGACCGAACGCAGGCCATAGTAATTGCAGATATCCTGGGCATCAATTCCCGACCCACTGTAGCTGCGCTTGGGATCGACCAGCGGCGGCAGGCCATCCAGATACGATCGCATCGCACAAAGAAGCGGTACCACCATGGCGGGAATCCAGGTTACTTGGGTAAATGTTTGTTGCGGATAGGTCCAGCAAAGGGTTAAAAATACCGTGATGATGGCCATCACTGCCCATTGCATCCAGGTTAAAAACCGCTTCAAACCAGCCAGATCCGGCTTGAGATGCCAGGTGCGGCTGATTGGATCCTGCTCATAAAAATCAAGCGCCGCCAAAGAGAGCAATTTGGGCTTGTTTTGAAGCAAGCGCAAAAATCCAAGGATACTCAAGCGGGCCAGGCCATAGCCGGCCATAAATATAACGTTGACCACAACCACGCGAAAGCCATCCGTATGAGGCAGCCACATCGGAACCCATTGCATGATCCGGCTGGTATTTTCAAGCAGCAGCCAGGCTCCAACCAAGCCGTAAAGGATGGAAACCGCCACCAAAACCACTTCCAAAGGGCGGTATGGCTTTTTCAAAGAACCGAGCTCACAAAAGCCGGTCATGGCAAAGACACCCAGCATGCATGAAAGCAGATGCATCACCAACAGTCGAAGCTCACTCATACAGCTCCTCCCGCTCGATTACGATTCGATTGACAAAAGGCCAGGGGCTTTCGATTTTACGGCCGGAATGGTTGATCTCCACCTCATAGACACATTCTTCATCCAGTACCAGCAGATTTTTTTCATCCACTTGGCAGGATTGTGCCTGCAAGCAGGGATCAGAAGGTTTCGCTAAAGACAGATTGCTGGCCGTTGCCAGCTGCTCAAGTTTGGTTTGCAGCTCATCGAGCTTTTCCAGCTGGATGCGGTTGTCAAAAAGAGTGCTTTGGTCAGCTGCAGCTGTGCTTTTTGCTTTTTGATCACTCAGGCGCAAGTATTTTGCCCCGCGCACCAAATTGACAGCCTGCTCCAAGTACTTGGCAAATCCATTTTTCTCGGAATTCATCTGTTCGGCGGCTTCTTCAATCTCCTGCCGATACAAATCAGCCAGATCGCGTGCTTTCTTATTCCAAAGATACAAACTCAAAAATCCACCACCCATCAGGGCTGCAAACGTCACAATCATCCAGACGCCAAGCCAAAGGCTTGACTGCTTAGGCCAGATGGAGAAGAAAAGCCCCATCAAAAAGCCCAGCACCAGCAAAACCGCACAAAGCGCTGCGATCTGCAAAACGCTGATCCGGCTCGCCTGGTTTTCCACCAGCCAGCGCACCCTATCGTCGGTTTTTTTCAGCTTCTTGTTTTTGATAATCCCCTCATTGGGAAGCCTGGATGCTGTTTCAAGCAAAGAAAGCATCTCTTTTTGAAGTTTTTCGTCCAGATCTTCTTTCTGCCATTCATTTAAGACTTCCACGCTTTCCATGCCAAGCACCATCTTCTCGGACATCCGCCCAGCCGCTCGTTGAAAGGAACGGCTGATTTTCTTGATGGAAGCCTGGTATTCTTCCTGCACCAGATCCAGATACGCTGTCCATTCATCCAGCTGCTCGATTTTGCGCTGCGGCAGGATGGGAAAGTTCAGCGCTAAAGATTCGCTTTTTTCAAACGATCCCGTTTCCAAGTACAACTCCGGCAGCTTGGCCTGGTAACGGGGCATGGTTTCTTCCAGTGACTCGGATTTTTCGCGCAGTCTGGCATTTGCCTGGCTTGTTTTTTCTTTCAAACAATCCAAGCGGCTGTTGATCGTTTGCAGCGTCTGATTTAAACGATACCGGTCCATCGGCACCTGAATCCGATAGAGCCGGTCAGCCTGCAAAGTGCTGCCATCAATTTCGGCTAAAGCGATCATAGCCGCGGCTGTCCAGAACTCAAAGGCTTCGCGAAGCGTCTGATAGCGCCCTTGCCTGGTATAGTCCATGCACAAAAACCGGCATCCGGAAGCATATCCGTTTCGGGCAGCGAATCTTGAGCTTTCGATCTCTTCGGGCAGACTCCACATCTTTTTCAAGCTGCGCTTGGAAGGGTCTTTTAAGGCTAACCGTCTGCGCAATAGAAGGACCTGCTCGGGCTGGCGCAGGTCGCTGTCGAAAAAGTCAGCCAGATCCTGCCACTTATTTTCAATGACTGGATCAGGCTGGATTTCATTGAGAACCATCTTGCGCATCCCGGTCTGGTCGACGATCTCTTCTTCCACATACGATTTGCCCAGCGGCGGCAGCCCTTTTAAAAAATGGGTCAGCCGTACCAGCGGTACGGGGTTTGGCTCATAAAGAGCAAAGGGGTTTCCGGCAAAATCAAACGGATTTTCCGGATCGGCGGCAAATTTTTCCATCGGCCCATCATCCTGGTAATCCACAATAATCGCCCGCCACTTCGAATGCGGAGCGACGATCTCTTCCAGATTGGGAAGCGCACTTTCTAATGTTGATCCGGATTCGATCCACAAACATAGCTCAACATCAAAGCGCCGGGCGATGTTGGCATACAAAACAGGCTGGTCCAGAAAGGAATCTCTTGTTTGGCGGTTCATGATCAGAACATTCAACATAGTCACAATTCCCCTTCTGAGCCGATCAGCCTATGCATCCCCATCCGATTGAGCCAGCTGGGGATCGTAGGCAGCTTTCAAGGCTTCGGCTTTTTTGCGGATTTCTTTGGCATCGCGCCTGGCTCCAAGATCTTCGAAGTACTGGGCAATGGTTTCAAACCAGTTGTTGAAAAGAGAACCTGTTAAAGTCTGGGCAACAGCCTGTTCTTCTTTTTCCCAGCTGACCAAAGAGCGGGCATACTCGTGCTTGATAAACGCAAGGTAATCGTTGAGCGCATCTTTTTCATTGATGTTGAGTTCGAAATAGCGTTTAAGCTCATCGAGGATGACTTTCAACAGGCCGATCGAATCTTCTTCAAAATAGGATTTGGTGTTGTTGGACTTGCGAAGCAGCAGCGGCAGATCCAGTACACACGTCGATTTTTCCCGGTTTCTGCCAATCAGCGGCTCTTCGATTTTGAAGGTGCGCAGGTTTTCCCAAAGCAGCCGGTCATTGAGGTCACCATTCATGTTGATGTCATAGGCAATTTCATTGTTCACATACTCCAGAATGCGATGCGTTAAAGCCGGATAAATCGAAATGGCATCCAGCACCTCGTACAATTTGTCGCAGGGCGTGCCGTTGGAGACCACCAGCGTTTCGCCGTTGTATTTAAAGCGGCTGTCGTTTTTCAAGCGCAGTCTGGCGATATTGATCTTGTAGTTTTGCTGGTCATCCGAAACCTGGTCCAGGTTGATCAGTCCAATCAGCATGGCCCAGAAGAAGGCTGCAAACTGTTCATGGAACTGCTTTTCCTGGTTGCCTTCATCCAAATCCGGCATTTTGGTGACCAGATGCCACCATTTATCCAGATGCGGGCTGATCCCAGAGCTCTTGCCTGGAATCGGCAGCAGGCTGTCGACCAGTTCATAGTAAGCTTTGAAATATTCGCCGGCTGGCCGGTCATGGGTTTCGTCGTGAATAGGCGGAGCAAATTTGCTGAGTTCATTGGCGCGCAGACCATAGAACGATTTGTAGAACATGATCATATTTTCGGGAATATCATCATCCGGCGTGCCGCCAAGATTGGCCAGCTCACTTTGCACCAGGCGGCTGCGCAGGGAATCATCGCCTTTTGGTGGAATGAGGGACGTATTATAGGCGCAGCTGTTGACTGGTGCCTTGGTTTCGCCCAGCGGAGTTTCAATAAACGGGCAGCTTAAAGCTCTCGTGGTCCGGATGACATCGCGTACATACTGGTCGGTCAGCCGCAGGCTGTCCGGATCATCCTTATATAAACCAAGCAATTCGGCTTCTTTTTCAATCGCCGTCAAAATATCAACGCTGAGTTCCAGTCCATAGGAATCCATGACCGCCGCTTTATAGAAATCCGTCATTTCCTGGTCAAACAAACCGCCAAAGTATTTGGCCGCTTCGGGTCGTTCGCTCATCATGGAAAAATCGCGAACCCGCTGATGAATCTTGCGGGCCAGGTTTTTATCCAGGAAAAAGCGACTTTGTAAGTACGGCATCTTTTTGAGGATGGCTTCCAGACATTTGCGGTTAGCGCAGACATAACGGACAGTGCTGCCACTGGATTGAACATATTTGTTTTTGAGCTGTTCAATCCGCTTGTCGAGCTGGCCGACTTTGCTTTCCAAAGCCTGGAACAGATTGTCATAAGCGGTAAACAGCTCATGGTAATACTGCAAACCCGCCATATAGACTTCGGCCTGGATTTTGTTAGACACCCATTCATCGGCTTCCTGCTTATAGGTTGTTAAATCATCGAGAATCTCATTTTTAAGCCGCTTGTCAGCTTTGCGCTTAAACCGGCCGGCGCCCTGATAACCGCCAATCGTATTGACTGTTAAACGCTCTCCTTTATCATCTTCAAAACCATCTGTCTCTCTGCTTTTAAAGATATCCTCGAGCTCTTCAGCTCGGTTTTTAGCCATTGTCCGCCTGTTTTCGAGTTCTTCGAGCACCTTGGCGATCATGTAACGGGAAGCACAGGGATGAATGAAGTTTCCCTTCTGGTCGGTTAAATAGTATTCCAGCTGCAGGTTGGAAAAACTGCCGTCAGCTTCTTCTTTGACGCCAAGGAAGGTGGAATAGGCAATATTGGCCGCTTTGTCTTCCACATCTTTTTCGAGGGACTTGCGATAGGTATCCAGCTGATGCCATGTATCCGCAAAATCAGCCCACTCGCTTTTCTCGCTCAGGGTGTTGAGCAGATTCTCACAAGCTTCGCTGGCTTGCCTGCTGCGTGGAGAAAGATCGGTAGATTCTGCATTGACCTTACTGGTGATCTGCTCTAAATACTGATTCCAGTGGTCCGCTTTGCGGTTGATGCCGTCTTCATAATCGCCAGTCGAAGTAAAGATCGCTCTGGCAAATTTCTTTTTGTTGTCAACATCGGTTTTGATCTGCTCGCGATAGAATTCTTCAAATGACTGATCCGTCATGGAAAGACCTTCTTCGCGGCGCTTATTGGCTTCGGCTTTCTGGGCTTTGAATAATCGGTCATAGACCAGCCATTGCTCACTGATGGCCTCTCTCATCCAGTTGAGGGCAACCAAAGTCTTGATATCTTCGAGTGGATATTCCAAACGGCTCGCCCCAGCTCCTGCATAACGGTTGCGTCCGCTTTCCTGAGCCAGGCGGCGGATCGTATTGTCTTCGGATGAGTTCGAACGCTTGTTCATCGGACCAATGGACTGGGAATAAATACAGTTGGCTGCATGATCCAGATACTGTTCAAATGAATTCAGTTTCGAACCTTCGGCATTTTGGGCATCGAACAAGAAGCAGAAATCATAGGGCCTGACATTGAAGTCTTCATAACCTTCAGCTGAAATGCGCGGCATCAGCAGCCTGACCGAATCTTTATAGCGGCTAGGCAGCGAATTATCGCCTTTCATTAAGAAAGCATCCAGCTCGCGCAAAGTCGCATAAGCGTTCGCACTTAAGTTATTGCGTTCTGCCCGATCCGTAATCACTTCATAGAAGATCTCCGGCAAAATAAAGAATCCACGGGTAATATTCGCATTCTGACGATAGTGCGTCTTTAAATATTGGCGGATATATAAGGCAATTGGCAGGATCAATCCCGAACCGGTACCGCCAGCCAGAGAGCTGACGATAATCACACGCAATGCCTGGTCGCCCTGAGTCTGGTCGACTTTGTACAGACTTTGAATGGCTTCATGGAGTGGTTCTAACTGGCCGGCGCGGACAACCGGGTTGAGCGAAAGCCTGGAAATCGCCCGCACCTGGCCCGCGCCTTCGGTTAACGGCTTGGTATATAAAATCGCATGGCCGGGAAACCATTCATCTTTGGAGTATTGGTCCAGGCTCAGATACTCACCAACCGTTTGGCGGGTTGAAGTCTGGACCAGATGGATCAGCGGATTCCGGTCGCTGATTTTTTGAAGATCGTTGATGTCGGTATCAAATCCGCAAAACGCGATGCTGTCGCGCTGCGAGGGGATGACCATTTGCGAAACGCGTTCGGCGATTTTGCATCCGGTTCCTCCTAATCCGACAATCAAGGTTGGAGCATTCATGAAATAACCTTTCTAGCAGCCAAGCTGCATTCTCTTATCCTGACAACCTCTCCATCGACCATTTACGCTTTTAGCATCCAATGGAGAGGCTGAATTTAATTTCAATTCATAAAGCTATAAAGCTATTGACAGAGTCTATATCTTTCATCAGCTGGCTCTAACGGCCGCGTCTGGAATTGTGGCTTGTGCCAGATCTTCCAGCTGATCTTGGTCTGGACTGGCTGGCCCTGGAAGAGCTCGTTGACCTGTTTGCCAAGCGGGTGCGGTTCGAAGCGCTGCGGCTAGAAGAGCGCGAGCTGTTTTTGGAATTCCGGCCGCCTGATGACCTGCCGCCTCGACCTGATTTTTTATTGGTCTGGCCCTTATTGAGCTGGAAGGTGTAGGTCTTATCTTCCTTGTCTAGTTTCAAGGTCTCTGTACCTGACAAGATCAGATCGTTGGCATATTTCTTTCGGCCTTTATTCTTGTGCTGAATAAAGTCCTCCATTGTCTTATTGCCAATCTTCATGTCCTTAAAGGCACCCGCATTGGTTACGAGTATTCCATCTTTGACTGCTTTGACATTCATCGGCGATACGCCGCTCATTGTCTTAGGAAGCAGATGAATTGTGGCAGTTTCGGCAACAATCGGTGTCCATTTGCCATGGCGTTCAACCTGGCCATATTCGGTTGCCGTTTTGCCATAGTTTTTCTTATCCGCAATGGTCACTTGTGGCTGGTCTTTCAGACTTTTTGGCAGCCGTTTTTTCAAGCGATAGAGCAGCAAGAAAAGCAAGATCAGTCCAGTGAGAACGCCAAACAATGTCCTCCAAGGATGAACCTGCCAGAATGCTCTGCTGTCGGTTAAATGTAACGTCTCATTGATCCTTCCCTGCCATGCTGCCGGACCAACCGCCTGGTTATAGTCGACTTGGTATTCAACCGGTTCATAGTATTCACCGCCCGTCGGTCCAGATTCAGGAAGCTGGGGATAGAACGTATACAAACCCGGGGTCTGGGTCTTTTCGATACACCAATCTTCCAGCTTGGCTTTCGAATCGCTGACTTGTCTGATCGCTGGCAGTTCCATCAAGGCCCATTGCTCGGCTGTCGGCTTTTGGCCATCTAACAAGGCCTGCAGTTCAATCGGCTCTTCAGCTGCTGCTGTTCCATCTTCCGTTTGAATCCGCCTGGTGGTTACGGAATAATCCGGGTTATGAACCAACTCAAATGTCACAGCTTTATCCGTCATGACTTCATAGTCAAACTGGGTATGAGCGGTGTTGTAATCGAGATAATGAGCGGTGACGTCAATGCTCAAATCACCTTCTTCGAGTTTAATCTGGTCATTGTTCCCATAAATTCCGCTCAGTTCTTTGCCATTGTTGTTGACAACCGCCTCATAGGAAATATCGCCAAGCAGATCCGTTTTTTCAATCTGCTCACCGGTGATGGCATTCACCAGGCCAAACGACAAGGTGTAATTCCCGCCTTCCAGGGCATCGGCCCCGGTGACTTCCCTGCCGGAGTCATCGTATAAGCCAACCGCAATATCTACATAAGGTTTGTAGTAGACTTCAAGCGTTTTGGCATTCTCTGCATTGATCGTCATGCTTCCTGGCTCAAATGGTCCGGTAAACAAGGCCATCTGTCCTTGCAAAGATGTATCCGGCTTATTGTCGGGATGATTGGGCGCATCGACATCGCTGTAGCGGACTTCGACTGGATCGCCATCGGGCTGGTAGGTCTGGCCATCCTGGTCAGTGATGGATTGGATCTCGACCCCTTCGCCCTGGGCAAAGACAAGCAGTTCTTTCATCGGGACATCAAAGCTCACGCTCTGCTTGCGCTTATCAACTTCCAGGCGGTTGGAGTTAAAGACCTGCAGGCCGATCTCAGTGACCGCATCCAGGATATCCTTGGTTGTTTTGGCTTCCTGGTAGAAAATATTTTTTCCAGCATCAGTTTGAATGGCTTCCGCTTCGGGACCCATGCCTAAGAAAATGACTGAAATCTCCTCCGGCTTTTGGTTCAGGTAATCCTGAATCTGCTTGGAGTTAAGATTGGTCCGGTTTCCATCCTGGTAGTTTTGCATCTTGCCATCGGTTAAAATAACCAGCCACTTTTCATCCGCGCTGCTTTGCTCTAAGTCACTCATCGCTTTGCGAACGGAATCAAACGACGTATATCCAGCATCGGTTTTCGTATTGTGAATGGTGGCGATATTCTTTTCTTTATTTTCATCCCCATCAAGCTGGATTCTGGCATCGGCTTTCATATCGGTATCGTAATCCGACATGTAATAGATGTTCATCTTGTCATCTTCAGAAAGCATTCCCGCAAAAACTTCCATGGAATACTTGGCTTTTGACCAGGCATCATTCAAGTCCTGGCTGTTATCCAGCTGATACATCGATCCAGAATTGTCATAAACAATGGGTCTCTGAAAAAATTGGTGGGATTGGGTTGGTGGCTGAATTTGATATGTCAAAAAAGAAATATGGAAAACAAAAAAGATCTCCCGTAGGATGGAAGAGTCTTACCAGAGACGAACAATCCATACAGACAGGAGATCCATATGCACTCTACCGTTTATTCTTCCAATATTCA
>JADGIS010000199.1 GCA_015233825.1 Erysipelotrichaceae bacterium RD49 | reverse complement strand
GGCATTCATTTAATGCACCTCCCACGAAATATTGTGGGGGTTAAAGCAGCTAAATATCTATAATCTTTTGTCTAAAACCTGCATTTTATCTCTGTCCGCTACCTACATTTAAAGTTTAGCCTTAACAACCAGTCCACAGACCAGATTTATTCTTTACTTTTTCACTGCGCAGCAAGAACAATCGTTATATTGGCTGCTTTTTCCCTCTTTCTTCTTTTTGTGGATAAGAAAGAGAAGAAAGAGGGAGCTTTTCATCTTTTTGGACAAAATAAAAACAGGTGCTTCGATGAACACCTGTTTTATTCAAAGTCAGTATCGCCTAAGCGGCTGTTTCAAGATCTTGCAAAAGACCCATTGGTTCGTCTTTGAAGATTCTTTCATCCATTAACTTCAGATCTTCCGCAATCGCTGGAACGAATTCCATCTGATCAAGAACATCTTTCTGCAAGTCCACGCCAGGGGCAATTTCAGTCAAAGTGAAGACACCGTCGCGCAGTTCGAAAACGGCACGTTCGGTCACGTATAAGACCTTCTGGCCGGCTTTTTTCGCAAAATCAGAGGAGAACGTGATCTGCTCGACGTCTTTCATGAATTTTTTCACCTGGCCCTCGTTGAGGATTTCCAGTTTTCCATCGCCGATTTTTTCTTTCAAGCCTTTAGCGGTAAACGTTCCGCAGAAGACAACGACGGGTGTGGATTGGGTAATGTTGATAAATCCACCGCAGCCGGCAATCTTAGGTCCAAAGCGGGAAACGTTGATGTTTCCTTTGCTGTCGCATTCAGCCAGTCCTAAGAAAGCCTGGTCCAGCCCGCCGCCATCATAGAAGTCAAACATCGCTGGAGAATCAATCGTGCATTCCGGGTTGGTTGCCGATCCAAAACCAACGCCCGAGGATGGAACGCCGCCGATGTTGCCGGCTTCAACAGTCATCTTCATGCCTGGCAGCTTTTCTTCGTTGGCAACTTTCGCGATGCCTTCCGGAATGCCAATGCCCAGATTGACGATCGCATTTTTGGAGAGCTCCATCGCTGCCCGGCGGCTGATCACTTTGCGGGCATTCAGGGGCATGGTTTCCATGGCGCCAAGCGGCTTTTTGATCTGGCCGGAAAGTTCTGGCAGATACGGATTCATATAAGTCTGCCAGGAATTGTCAGGGGTGCCTTCGACAAGATAATCAACAATGATACCTGGAACTTTTACATCTTTTGGATTGAGTGTTCCATTTTGAACGACGTTTTCAACCTGGGCAATGACAATGCCGCCTGTATTGTGAGCAGCCTGGGCCATGGCTAAAGCTTCCAGGAACGCTGCTTCTTTTTCCATGGTGATATTGCCGCTTTCGTCTGCTAACGTGCCGCGGATTACCGCTACATCGAATTTCTTTGGCGATTTATAACGAAGGTACTCTTCGCCATCGATTTCCATCAATTCCACGAGATCTTCTTTGGTGATCTCGTTCATTTTTCCACCTTGCAAGCGAGGATCCACGAAGGTGTTCAGACCAATTTTGGTGATGACACCAGGACGGTTGCCTGCTACCTCACGCATGAGCTGGGCCAGCGTTCCAATCGGCAGGTTCCAAGCCTGAACTTTATTTTCAGTGACCAGTTTTTGCAAGGCTGGAACAAGATTCCAGTGGCCGCCGACAATCGAACGCAGCAATCCTTCATGAGCAAGATGGTTCATTCCCAGCCGGTCGGTTCCATCGCCAACGTTGGTTGGAAAGAATAAATCAATATCTCTGGGGTGTCCGGTTTTCAAAAAGCGGTCTTCAATGGCGTAGGTGACTTCCTGCGGGTGAGCCATGCCAATGAAGCCAAGCATAGTCAGCCGGTCGCCGTCTTTGACTAATTCAGCAGCTTGAGCTGGAGTGATGACTTTTGACACAATAATTCTCCTTCTATCTTTTGATCTTCAAATCTTAGTTTGAATTGGCTTTCAGGCATGAAATCTGATTTCTTGTTTCCCTTTTTGAAAACGGTTAGCCTTCGGTTTTAACAAGAAGATGGATCTACCTGAAAGGCAAGAAGACCAGCAGCTTTCGCTGATCGAAAACGCTGGTCTTCTTTTGAGGTCAATTGACACTTCCTACAAGCGAAAGGTCAGAATGCATGGAAGAAAACAGAGGGTTAAAGAAATAAAGCAAGCTGTGGAGGCTTATTTGTTTTTAAATTGTTTATCTTTAACTTTGTTCAAGAAGCAGTCCATACCATATTTCTGGTCTTCTGTTGCGAAGCAGCCGGAGAACTGTTCAACTTCTGTCTGGATCCCCTCATCGATCGTTTCATTCAGTCCATCGTTGATGGCTTTTTTGGAAGCGGCAACGGCTTTTGGAGCATTTTTGGCAATACCTTTAGCCATTTTCAAAGCAGCGGGCATGAGTTCTTCATGTGGATAAACGGCATTAACCAGACCGATTTCAAGTGCTTTTGGCGCTTTGATGTTACGGCCGGTGTAGATAATTTCCTTGGCTAAGCCAACTGGGATTAAACGCGCCAGACGCTGGGTGCCGCCAAATCCCGGGGTGATGCCAAGACCAACTTCAGGCTGGCCGAAAACAGCATTGTCAGCAGCTAAACGGATGTCACAGGACATAGCCAGTTCATTTCCGCCGCCAAGAGCAAAGCCGTTGATCGCAGCGATCACTGGTTTATTCAGCGTTTCAATTTCGCGGAAGACTTTGTTTCCAAATTCACCATAAGTTGCAGCTTCTTCAACTGTTTTGTCTTTCATTTCCGCAATGTCAGCACCAGCAACAAATGATTTATCGCCAGCACCGGTTACAACTACTGCATAGATATCGTCATCGTTTTTTACATCGTTAACAGCAGCTTCAAGGTCTTCCAATACTTCTGTAGACAGGGCGTTGAGGGCTTTTGGGTTGTTGATGGTAATGATTGCTACATTGTCATCTTTTTCAAGCAGTACTTTATTCATGGTAGAGATCCTTTCTGATCGAGTTCTGATTTCTCAAATGACTGGGTAAATTCCCAATGCAAGATCTTTGAAAAAAAGGGGAAACAATATGTTCCCCCCTTAATTGTCGGTTCTTATTTCTTGTAGCTGTAGAAGCCTTCGCCAGTTTTGCGGCCAAGTTTTCCAGCGCGAACCATTTTCTTGAGCAGTGTTGTAGGACGATATTTTGGATCACCAGTTTCGTCATACAGAACGTTCATGATTGCTAAGCAAACATCAAGACCGATCAAGTCACCAAGAGCGAGAGGTCCCATGGGGTGGTTGGCACCAAGCTGCATAGCTGTATCGATGTCAGAAGCAGAAGCAAGTCCTTCCTGGAGAATGCCAGTTGCTTCGTTGATCATTGGGATCAGGATACGGTTTACAACGAAACCAGGTCCTTCTTTAACTTCTACTGGTGTTTTACCAATTGCTTTCGAAGTTTCGATGATGGTTTCTTTGACTTCATCAGGAGTGTTAGCACCAGAGATAACTTCTACGAGTTTCATGCGGTCAGCTGGGTTGAAGAAGTGCATGCCAATCACTGGGTGTTTAATGCCGTTCGCGATTTCAGTGATAGACAGCGAAGAAGTGTTGGTTGCAAAGATTGCATCGTCTTTGACGATATCATCTAATTTGTGGAAAACTTCTTTTTTCAAAGGCATCTGTTCCAGAGCAGCTTCTACGATTAAATCGCAGTCAGCGAGATCTTCGTATTCGCCAGCTTTGAGGTTGGCTTTGGCCGCTTCTGCTGCTTCAGGAGCAATTTTTCCTTTTGCGACAAGTTTATCTTTGGATGCGCAGATTTTGTTGACACCGTTTTCTGCCCATTCTTTTTTCACGTCAACTACTGTTACAGGGTTTCCAGCGGAAGCAAATGCATTAGCAATGCCCTGACCCATTGTACCAGCGCCGACTACGCCTACTTTTGCCATGAGTATATTCTCCTTTAATCTTAACCTGAATAATTCATGAGTCTTTTCACAGACTGATTTTTGTTGTTTGTGTCTTGGAATTAAGGACAAAACGGCCAGCATTCCAGATATCCACATTATTTGGGGTGGAGGGGGGTACATTAAAATCG
>JADGIS010000198.1 GCA_015233825.1 Erysipelotrichaceae bacterium RD49 | reverse complement strand
GATGGGTACTGCATGAAGTAATTAATGTCGTCCTGAGAATAGCGTTCACGATTTTTAGACATAAAAAATGGCCTCCGTAGCAGAGACATGACTTGGATGTCATGTCTCATTTACAGAGACCAGATTAAAAGTTGAGATTGGATTAAAGGTCTTTTTTCCCTTATATCTGTATCCCAGACAAAAAGAAATCCGGCAGCCCTCGAAAACAAGGACTACCGGATTTTTGGATTGAAACGAATTGAAATGAATTGGAACCTTTTAAAAGTGCGGAATGCAAAAACTGAAGGAAAGAAGTTAGTCGAGATCTTTGCCATTGGATTCGATGACTTTTTTGTACCAGTAGAACGAATCTTTCTTCGAACGGGAGAAATCGCCGGTTCCATCATCATGGCGGTTGACATAAATGAAGCCATACCGTTTGGCGTATTCGCCAGTTCCTGCGGAAACCAAGTCAATTGGCCCCCAAGTCGTATAGCCGATCAATGGGACGCCATCTTCAATGGCTTCACTCATCGCCTTGAAGTGTGAGCGGAAGTAATCGATTCGATACGGATCATGGATGGAGCCGTCTTCTTCAACTGTATCGAACGCGCCAAAGCCATTTTCAACGACCATTAAAGGGGTATGGGGATAGCGGTCGTGAAGTTTGTTGAGTGTATAGCGCAAGCCTTCCGGATCGATCTGCCAGCCCCAGTCGGATGCTTTTAAATACGGGTTTTTGATACCAGTTCCCATATTGCCCTGGGTACGTTCAGCACTTGGATCGGTGCTGGTGCAGCTGGACTGGTAATACGAGAAGGTATACATGTCGACAGTGCCTTCTTTGAGAATCTGCTTGTCTTCTTCGGTGATAAAAGAGGGATCGATATTGTTTTCTTTGAAGAAGCGGAAAATATAGCTTGGATATTCGCCACGCACCTGGACATCCCCGGTTAAGCCATTGCCGACTTCATCTTCCTTTAAGCAGGCCATGATATCGGCAGGATTTGGAGTCAGTGGATAATAGGTGCGGTGAGCAATCATGTTGCCGATCATGAAATCAGGGTTGATTTCATGGCCCATTTTGACGGCTAAAGCTGAAGCAACAAAGGCATTATGCAAAGCTTCAAACATCCGCTGGGGATTGGTTTTGAGCTTGGAAAGCGGAATGCGCTCCTTGGAGTTGATGTCTTCTTCATCCATCAAGCCCAGGCTGAACAAAGCATGCTGGCCGCCGTGGATTTCCCGGCAGGTAATATTCAATTCATTGAATGTCAGCCAGTATTTGACTTTGTCTTTATATCGCTTAAATACGGTTTCTGTATATTTCAAAAATAAATCGATCGTTTTGCGATTGGAAAAGCCGCCATACTTGGTCACAATATTCCATGGAATCTCATAGTGGCAAAGCGTAACCAAAGGTTCGATGCCATATTTGGCACATTCGTCAAAAATTGCATCATAAAAAGCCAATCCTGCCTCATTGGGTTTGTCATCATCGCCATTTGGAAAAATGCGAGCCCAGTTGATCGAAAGCCGGAAGACATTAAAACCCATTTCTGCAAACAAGGCGATATCTTCTTTGTAGTGATGATAGAAATCAATAGCCTCATGGGATGGATAAAATGCACTGTCATCGATCTGGGGCAGGAAGGTTCTTGGCGTATTCACATTTCCACCTAACAGCATATCAGGAACAGACAATGCCTTGCCATCTTCCAGATAACCACCCTCGCACTGGTTGGCTGCGACGGCGCCGCCCCATAAGAAATTGCCAGGAAAACTCATGGTTCTATACCTCCTTGGATGATGGAGCTCGAAAAGGCAAACTTGTTATTGAGCTTGATCACCCATTCTCTCTCTTTGTAATCTAACCATAATCGATTTATTTTAATCAAACCAGTCCTAAAATTGCCGCTATGGTCCTATGAGCTTGCAAAGCAAGTCAAAGCGAACTGAGATTTCGCCCTGAAACTTCACAAAACAGAGTTTGGCTTGCACAAGCCATTGAATGGATGTGGAAATCCATTCCATCAATGGGATATCCCTGGATCTTTATTGAGACAGGAGAGTTTCAAAACTGCCTGGAGTTGGAGCTTTTTTTGCATCGGGATGGATGAATTCTGTATGGACTGAACTCAATTTTCAGTCAGGCAAAATGGTTTTACGATTTCGAAATTCATTCCAAGTTAGAAAATACGAAAAAACCAGCTGCTCGCAGCTGGTTTGGGGATTGATAGAGGATAGACAAGATTAGTCGAGATCTTCGCCGTTAGAAGCAATGACTTTCTTGTACCAGTCAAATGAATCTTTCTTTGATCGGGAGAAATCACCCGTTCCATCATCGTGGCGGTCAACATAGATGAAGCCATAGCGTTTGGCATACTGGCCTGTGCCCGCGGATACCAGATCGATTGGTCCCCAAGTGGTATAGCCAATCAAAGGCACACCATCTTCCAGGGCTTCGTTCATGGCTTTGATATGAGGACGGAAGTAGTCGATGCGGTAAGTATCATGAATGGATCCGTCTTCTTCAACGGTGTCGAACGCTCCAAAGCCGTTTTCAACAACCATCAATGGAGTATGGGGATAACGGTCATGAAGTTTATTCAATGTATAGCGTAAACCTTCTGGGTCAATCTGCCAGCCCCAGTCAGAAGCTTCAAGATAGGGGTTTTTAGCACCCATGCTCATATTGCCTGCGGTTTTTTCAGCATTTGGATCCATGCTTACGCAGTTGGACATGTAATAAGAGAAGGTATACATGTCAACTGTTCCTTCTTTGAGGATTGCTTTGTCTTCTTCGGTAATGAAGGACGGATCGACACCGATTTCCTTAAAGTAAGGGAAGATGTAAGTCGGATATTCTCCGCGGACTTGAACGTCGCCGCAGAAGCAGTTTGTAATCTGGTCCTGTTTGGTTACAGCCATCATATCATCTGGGTTTGGAGTCAGCGGATACAGAGTGGTATGCGCAATCATGTTGCCGATGACAAAATCAGGGTTGATTTCGTGGCCGAGTTTTACTGTCAGGGCAGAAGCTACGAATTCGTTGTGCAAAGCTTCGAAGGTTTTTTGCGGATCACCTTTCAGTTCGGATAACGGAATCCGCTGGTCCGAGTTGATGTCTTCTTCGTCCATTAAGCCCAAACCATATAAAGCACCCATCGCGCCATGGCCCATCAAGCATGGAATATTGATTTCGTTGAAGGTCAGCCAGTATTTAACTTTGTCTTTATAGCGCTCGAATACGGTTCTGGCATATTTCAAGAACAGGTCGATCGTTTTACGATTCGAGAAACCGCCGTATTTAGTTACGATACTCCAGGGAATTTCGTAGTGGCAAAGGGTTACGAGCGGCGTAATTCCATATTTTGCACATTCGTCAAAAACTTTGTCATAGAATTCCAGACCCGCTTCATTGGGCTCGTCATCATCGCCGTTTGGAAAAATGCGTCCCCAGTTGATGGACAGACGGAAGACATTGAAGCCCATTTCGGCAAACAGTGCGATGTCTTCCTTGTAATGATGATAGAAGTCGATGGCTTCATGAGAAGGATAGAATGCCGTGTCATCGATTTTTGGCAGGAAAGTACGGGGTGTATTGACATCGCCGCCTAACAGCATGTCAGGAACGGACAGTGCTTTGCCATCTTCCAGATACGCGCCTTCGCACTGGTTGGCTGCAACTGCACCACCCCATAAAAAGTCTTTTGGAAAACTCATCTTTTCTCCTCCTTGGCAACTCGGTTGCCTGATTATTTCCAATGTATCAGATTTAAATGAGCCTGACTATCCCGGATTCTGCCGGATTTTCCAGCTATTTTGAACCTGGATTGCCGTATCGCGAAATAGGTTGAAAATACTACAATCCTGAACTTTTCATAGAAGTGTTCCTTAAAAATGCTAAGGAACATAAATCTGAAAAGTTCAGGCTACAATAAGCAGTTTTTTAGTGACTTAAAGAGAACTGGAAGAAAAGATTTATTTCAGTCCAGATCGCTTCGTCTATTCTTAAGGGCAGAGTACCCCGACTGAATGGAATAATTTGAGATTGCTTTTGAATTCTGTTTTGTTTTTGAATGCCGTTCAGTCGGGGGGAATGCCCACCACAATCATCCTTTGAACGTTGTT
>JADGIS010000197.1 GCA_015233825.1 Erysipelotrichaceae bacterium RD49 | reverse complement strand
TGTAACTAAAGAGAACGTGCTCAAAGTTCTTCACGCGCAACATTATAGTAAAAGCAGAAGGTTACGTCATCAGGCTCCCAATTTTCATCATTAGGGGTCGCGGCCAGTGGTGCTATTTCTTTTGAAGCTGCTCAAAAAGCTGACTGGCAGAAGCTCTATGACCAGGCTATCGTAGCAGCCGGTGATTTTTCACAACTGATCTGTCCTCATTGCCATACCCGAGGAACACTCCACCCCTGCAGGATTTATACCCGTTATTTCTATAACTCCCCCGAAGACCATCACTCTGGTTACCTGCTCACAATTACTGTTGTGAAATGTCATGGGGCTAAGTGCGGTCATGAACACGCCCTTTTTCCATCATGGATCTGTCCATACTCTCATTTTTCCTATCCATTTATCCTTGCCATCCTGAATTTCCTTTTCAATGAAGCAGACCATAATCTGTCTGAAACAGCCAGAACTTTTAATATTGGCCGGGCTGAAGTCAGAAAACTTGCCAGTAAATACGAAGAAGAACAGAGCCAGGTCAGGGAGATTTCACATGTGAAATCTCGGCGCCTGAGCTTTTCTGAACTGTTGAAACTGCTTAAGCAGAAAGCGGATGAACTGCGGGCTTTTCTGGAAGAATTTATCCTTCTTCATGCCAAATCATTTTTACTGCGTCACACTGGATTGCGGCGTACAAAAAGAAAAATGACCATCGGTCAATTTAAGGCCCAAAAGGATAATTGTGACATACCATAAACAGATCCCGCCTTGTACTATGAGTATGGAGGTGATAATCAATGGATCAGATGCAGAAAGAGAAAATAGCCTACCAAAGGTTTACATTAATTGCTCCTGCACTGAATAAAACGCATGGTTATACGACTAACGCCGAGTATTTTAGGAATATTTCTACGCTTCCTGTCACTTGTCCCGTTACAGGAAGGAAAAAGATCTACAGTGCCCGCACCTACATTTACTGGCTTCATCGCTATAACTTGTTTGGAATGGACGGCCTGCTGCCGGGAGACCGAAAGGATCAAGGCCTGTTCAGAGCTTTGACCCCGGAGATTCAAGCCAGGATTGATGAAATCCTAAAGAAATACCCAAGGATTCCCAATACTCAAATCAGAAAAAGGCTGAAGGAAGAAGGAATGTGTGATGATTCGCTTTCACAGTCAACGATAGACCGCTATATTCGAGCGTCACATCACGAAAAAAAGATCCCCCTTATTCATGAAGGAAAGGATCGGAAGGCATTCGAATTCGAATATTCGAATGAGTGCTGGCAGGCTGATACTACATTTCTTCAGGAAATCAATGACAGACCGGTCTGCCTGATGCTTATTATCGATGATGCAAGCCGAATGATTGTAGGTTATGGCTTTTTTCATAACGATAATGCGGAGAATTTTCTGACTGTATTCAAAAGTGCAGTCAGTACCCATGGAGTTCCCAAAAAACTGTATATGGATAATGGAGCTCCCTATGCCAACCACCAGCTTGAAATGATATCCGCCGATTTAGGAACGCAAATAGCGCACACTCCAGTCAGAGATGGTGCGGCGAAAGGGAAAATAGAAAGGCTGAACCGTACCGTGAAACAGGCATGGCTCAGCCAAACAGACTGGATGAGTTTTGAATGTTTGGAAGACGTTGAGAACTCATTCCGTCTCTATTTATATCCTGAGTATATCAATAAACCGCATTCTTCTCTAGTGGATGATCATGGAAAAATGCTTACTCCAAGAGAAAGATTCTGCCAGGATAGTAAGTTAATTCGTCTTCTCCCACTTGAAAAGGTGGATGAGATCTTTACCATCCGCTATGAAAGAAAAGTCAGAACTGACTCTACTGTTCAGATCAATAAGATCAAGTATGAGGTTCCCTCTGAACTCATGAATGAAAAAGTCCAGGTCTATATGGAACCTACGGATCACGAAAAGGCCTGGGTTCAGGATCCCTTTACTAAAAAGCGAATTCCAATTCGTCAGGTGAATAAAGTCGAGAACTCCAGAGCTCCCCGCAAGCAGCGCATGAAATATCCATCTGCGAGCAGTCAAAACGGAAGGACGTAAAGCAGATGGAGGCACTTTTATACTACGGATTGAACCAGATGCCATTTTTGAAAGGCACAAAATATAAGTCACTCTATCGGGGAGAAGATACAGAACAAATTGAAAGCCGGCTGGAGTATCTGAAAAATACGAAAGGCATCGGAATTATTACTGGCAATCCAGGCTCTGGCAAGACTGCTGCTATCCGAGAATTCACAAAGAAACTGAATCCAGCCTTATATAAGCCGATTTACATTCAAATGAGTTCGGTATCGATCAATGAGTTCTTAAAAATGCTTGCCACTGGGCTTGGACTTGAACCCTGCTATAAGAAATCTGATTTATTTCGACAGATCCAGGAAGAAATTCAATATCAGGTCAACGAAAAAAGATGTTATCCCGTCGTTATAGTTGATGAAGCGCATTATCTTTCCCATGGAATTTTAAGGGATTTAGTCATGCTTCTGAATTTTGAAATGGATTCTAAAGACTGCTGCATCCTGATTCTTTGTGGAACATCACTTCTGGCCAGAAATCTTCGGCAGACAAATAATGAGGCATTGCGCCAAAGAATCCTGGTTAATTATCAGATGCAGGGCCTGAGCTGCAGTGAAGCAAAGGAATATATCGAGCATTGCCTGAAGCAATGCGGGGCAAAAGAACCGATTTTTTCTGAAGCTGCAATCGATGCAGCCTTCAAAAACAGCCAGGGGACGGTTCGAAAGCTGAATAATCTGCTTTCCAAAGCCCTGATTGAAGGAGCAAGTCAGGAAAAACGCCTGATTGATGAAGAAATTATCAAACTGGTCTTTGAAGACAGTGAACTGATGTAACGAGGAGAAAACAGATGAATATTGATAAACGAGAATTTACAAAAAACCAGTTAGCCGAAGTATGTAGAAACCTCGGTTTAGCAGAAGCAGAGGTAAAGAATCTCTGTGACTTATGGGATCAGAAAAAAGAAGAAGTCAAAAGTAATATTGAAAATCTGGTGGGAATGGTGGACATTAGATATCGAACCGTTACAGATCATGAGGAAGACAGTGAAATATCCGCAGAAAAAGTTCTGCTTGGATATGACAGTGTACAGGATCTGGCCTTCATAACGTCTTATCCAGGAAGCCGATACATTTTCTCGGTTCCACTAGACCAGTTTGTCACCCAAAGATATGAAGCTATTCCATACGAAGAAGCTGTAAATGCGACGCTGCCTTTTTAAAGAGCACGCTGATTACAACTCTGAATGGCTTTTTCTTCCATCGCCTCGCTCGCAAAGACCAGAAAGCATAGAGGGATGGAGCTGACAAGGGTTTAAGCGCCAGCGGCCCTTGTCAGCGAACAGCTATCTATGCGAAGATGGGCTGCGAGTGAGGCAGGAAGAAAAATAAACTTCCGGAGCTGAGCGAGCCCCGGTCCAGCTGCGAAAGCTGGTCCTGCCGAAGGCACCTCCGGAGGAATTGACAGTTTCTACCAGCCAAAATTGAATACATAAACAAAGGGCAGTTCTCCATGTAACTGCCCTTTATAGCGCTATAGCCGAGCGATCAGGTAGTGCAATAGAGTTTGATGCCCCCTATGAAATAAAGTGACTTTGGACAAAATAATGTGACGAATGTCCTATAATGAAGGACAAAATAATTTGGTTTTCGAGTGTAATCTAATGTGACGATCTACACCTGGTAGATAGAATTCATTTTTCGTGCATGAATAGCGAGCTTGCCAACATAGTATTTGAGCTCCAGATAGCTTGTTTCCACAAGCCAGCGGCTGCCATAAATTAACTTAATATCATCTATGCTTAATTCTTCATAAGGAATATTTGTGATGAAATATTGGTATTTTCCCTGATCTTCATCATCAACAGGAGCGGGAACTTCAATCTTGACCAGCCTAAAGGTCATCTTACATTCACCATTTTCATCCAGAAATGATTTATCTTTACCACAGTACCTATGATGAAGTGCATCACCGCGATATCTTTTAGGATATTTGGTTGTTAACACTCTATTAACTGTAATGTCAATCTCTGAATCGATATCATACTCTTTTGGAATGCCAAGAAGTGAATAGAAGTCCTTTTCTTTAAGACGAATTAGATAGTAATGACCCATTTTGTTTAGCTCATATTCCAATTTGAAGCTATGAAAGCCACGATCCATAATAAGAATTGATTGAGTAGAGCATCGAGAAGCAAGTTCTAATGCGCCAGCTCTTTCATTCTTATCACCCATTCGCTGAATACAAACGTCTTGATACATACGATTATCTA
>JADGIS010000196.1 GCA_015233825.1 Erysipelotrichaceae bacterium RD49 | reverse complement strand
CTATTCGTCGGCAGCGTCAGATGTGTATAAGAGACAGATATAATATTTTTGATTGCTAGGACTAGAAATAGATAATAATATGAAAGACCTCCCAGATTTACAAATGTGGATTTAGACGGAATCTAGGGTCCATAAACAAGTGTTTGTTATTAATTCATATAAACGATGATCTAACAATGAAAAGTGGAATCTATGTCGGAATGAATGTCCATAGTAAAATATTTAGTCTTTTACTAATAACCCTGAAACCACAATCTATAACCATCAAGTAGAGATTGTAAATAACATTAAATTAGATAAAAAACATGTAGACAAGTTGTTAGATGAAGCTGATGATATGAATACAAAACTGGTATTTGTCTATGTGGCACGCTGGTAGGGTTTCACTCTGACATGACATCAAGAAAATGGAATTCGAATGCCTGATAGCTCTTTCTACAATTCGTATTACCAGTATCGATTGCATCAGAAACATAGATCGTAGCGATACAAAATGTCTGGCGGAACTTTAGCCTGGGATAGGCGTACAGCCAAGTCCGTATTTCAACTCTGGAAGAACGTGAAATTCAGGCTTATATCCGTATGGGTGAAAACGGATAGGTAATGGATAAATAAACAAAATAGATAATCAATACCTTACTTATCAAACTGAGAAAACAATGCGAACAACAAAAATTAAAATATACTCTGCGTCATCGCGGATAGTTGAAAGAAGTTGGGCTTACTCTGCTCTACAGATTAACAATATCAATAACTGTATAGTGATTTAAAGATAAATCTATTAAGATAACGTGGCTTTGCTTTATTAATATTATGATATTAATCATTTGATAAAGGTCGAAAGCAGTAAGAAAGTGAAAATATAGATACTTTTGAGGGAAGAGAATTATGAAAATATTAGTAACTGGTGCAAATGGATATCTTGGCCAGGGGATTGTAAAACATATTATTGACTGTGGGCATCAGGTAATTGCTACTGATATTAAAGTTGACCATATAGACAACAGAGCTACTGTAATACAAGGCGATTTATTTAAAATTGAAGAACCATATAATTACTTTGGTAAACCAGATATTCTCCTTCATCTAGCGTGGAGAGATGGCTTTATTCACTATTCGGATTCCCACATAAATGATTTACCGAAACACTATGAATTTATTACAAAAATTGCAAAATCTGATATAAAAACAATTGTAGCTATGGGATCCATGCATGAAGTTGGATTTTTTGAGGGAAGCATCAAAGAAGATACTCCTTGTAATCCAATAACACCTTATGGAATAGCAAAAAATAGCCTAAGACAGTTAACTGAGATGATCTGTAAGCAGGAGAATAAGGGCTTTATGTGGTTACGCGGATATTATATCGTTGGAAATAGTCAGTATGGATCATCGATATTTTCAAAGATTGCAGCAGCAGAAGCAGATGGAGAAAAAGAATTTCCATTTACTTTGGGACAAAACCAGTTTGATTTTATTGATTACGAGAATTTTTGTGAACAAGTAGCGAAGTCTGTATGTCAGAATGAGATTCTCGGTATCATAAATATTTGCTCCGGACATCCAGAAAAGCTTGCAGAGAGAGTTGAACGGTTTATTAAAGAAAATGATTTTGAAATTAAGCTCGGATATGGGAAATTTCCTGATCGTCCTTATGACTCGAAGGCAGTTTGGGGGGATAACCAAAAAATTAGTAAGATCTGCCATAGTATTGATATGAAGGATTAGCTATACTAGACGAAATTAAGCAATGCCGTTAAGTTAACACTAGAAATCTGAAGTAGAACCTAATATCAGGCGGATTCCTCATTTATGGTAGTTGCTCTGGGTCTTTTAATAAGCTCGAAACCTAAAAATGGGCGTGCTAAAAGAGCAGAATCGGTATCCTGTTGTAGATAAATCTATTGGAGTTTATTTCACTTCTTTCTTGGATCTGCTCGATTCGGCCTTTCTGGCTGCGTTCGCTTTTTAATCAGGTCATTTCTACCTCTGATTAGTCTTGAGACAAACAAGTTATCCCAGATCAGATTGATCGCAAATCCGAAATCCAGCTTATGGATATGCTTCTTCTTGAGTTTTCTGATTTTCAAAGTGTTTCGAACCCTTGAGCAGAGATTATAGAGAGTCAATTTTGCGAAAATCTCTCCGATAATATTCTCTTCTTTACGGGAATGTATTGAGTCGAGCGCCAGCGATCCCTTGAGGATCCGAAACCCAATTTCCTCCTGCCAGCGTAGTCTGTAAATTTCCTTGATATCGTCAGTAATGAATTCTTCAGGATCAAGGTTCGTAATAACCGTGATCAGGGAAGCAAGGCCTTCACTGACTGCCTAGAAGCGGAATACGCGGAGGTTCAAGTTTAATTTGGTTTCATCTTCAGTAAAGAATAAAGATTGATTTTTAGAAGATATATATCTATATAGTACTTGCTGATCAATTCGAAAACTCGTCAGATCGCTTAAAAAGAGTAAATTTCGCAATAGTAATCCCAAAGTGCCAAACGAACAAACACTTTACCTAAAGCAATATAAGAATTTTTATTTTAAAAAATAAATACAAAATTCATATTTTCACCATATAACAGGTGGTCGGCATCACCTTTGAAAGTGCAAGCTTTTTCGGCAAAAACCGGTTTTTCCCTTGCACTTTATCACTTCAAATATCCTGATTTCAACGATAGATAAAGCTGAAATGATTTGATCAGCAAATACTATATAGGCCTCTATTCTTTATGAGCTAAGCATCGCTGCTTTGCGTAGTTAGAATGACGTTATATGGAATGTCATACTTCTCTGTATCTGGCTTTGGATAGTGTTTAAGCATACTGATTGCAGACTTCTGATCTTTGACACGAATAACAAATATTATTTTGTTCTTGTTCAACATATAAAACGTGTACAGAGCTTCATATCCCCGGTCACAGGTAAAAATGATCTTTTCACCTTTATGCTTGAGAGCCAGTTCTAGAAAGGTAGCATCTTCATTTTTCTTGGATCCTGGCTGAAACAGGCAATCCATAAAGGTATGATTGAGAACGTCATAGGTACAATTAGTATGTTTAAAGTAATGATGGTCGCCACTTTTGCTTCGCGAGTAGTTTTCGTCATTTCCTGCATAGAACATGGCATCTACTTCGCTCCCATCATGTTCGGCAAGACGATAGCCTTTAAATAGATTCAAATCAGACTTTGATGTTTCTTGATTAAATCGTTCAAAGACGTTGATATATAGGGAAGATCTAATCTTGCTTCGTGATTGGGCCACAGCGGAGGTGGTAATCTCTGGAACAGCTTTGAATAAGCTAGGGATCTTGGACTGAATTGACCGCTCCTGAAGCTTATACGGGAGTTCAGCAACGTCTTGTTTAGTGAGCTTACGATAACGTTTAAAGTTTATTCCTAGGTTAACGAGATGCTCATCGCGTTCGGCTTCTTGTTTCAGGATGCTCTGAAAGATTCGGCGATGTCTAGAAAAAACGGGATTGGAAGATAATATTAGAGTCTCCTTTCGGGTATCTACCTCTCCCGATTGGGCGTGAAACGGCCACATACGGTACGGATTTTGTCAAGGGCAAAAACAAAAAAAGGCAGCAAACATAACTAAATGCTTGTTGCCTTTATAAAGACTAGAATTAGAATTTGAAAACCTCCTTGGAAGAATAAAGCGGCTAAGCTTTAACTTAGTGATATTGAATATATTGGTATTACTAAATTAAATATTGCTATAATAATCTCAATTTAAGGATATAAAGAGATTCATGAGTTTGAACTAATTTGTCCTGGAACCATGAAGCTTAATGTTTAAAATATAAGTATTTAAAGAAGGCTTTAATTTTATCAAAAAAATATAAATGATTCCTATAGAGATGCGACAGATAAAAATGAGTTTATGGCGATTTGAAGACCTAATTGTTCATCTGTCACGATCGTTCCTTAGCTGTAATCTGAGCATGCTTGTGAAGCCAGATTGAAATTCACAAGTATACCTGTAAACACCAGCTGGAAAATAGATTCCAATACCTTTTTGGCATCTTCTTGTGCATATCTCAGGGCTCTTCTTACATTGATAGCTGTGATAGCCAGGAAATAACCCATTTTTTTGCGCAAAAAGCCCCTGTACGGAAGATTATCAATTTTTT
>JADGIS010000195.1 GCA_015233825.1 Erysipelotrichaceae bacterium RD49 | reverse complement strand
TGAGGCTAAAAGACAATCTTTGGATAAGAATATAATCTCTAAAAGATAGGCGTAGCGGGAAGGTAATTAATAAATTGCCGATATTGATCGAAAGATACTATTTGCCGCCAAACCGAATGGCATTGGAAAAATACCAAAAAATATCCCGAACTCGCTTTGAAAAAGGCCTTGGAACCTGCTGCGGATGTCAATGCGCTGGTCAGCGAGCCTGAGCTGAATCAAGAATCAAGCCTGGCTGCAGGCAAAAGTAGATCCAGTCAAGCAAAAGAAGCTTCCGTAAAACCAAAGCGCCACCGCAAGCGCGGTAAAGGCGGCAGCAAGAAAGCAGCATTGGCAGCTCAAGCTGGTTCTGCTTCTGCTCCTGATGCCCTTTATTCACAAGCAAAGCCAATCTCGGAAACAAAAATTCCCGTTAAGGTTTAAAATTAAAGAATCAATTGACAGCAGACCAGAACTCTGCTGTTTTTATTACGTTTTTATTCCTTGTCTTTTCTTTGGAGGCTTGTCACGCGAGAAAAAAGCCTGAAAAAATCGAAGCTTGGCTTTATGCCAGCTTCGATCAAGATTAGAGTATTGAGATTGATCTGATTGAAAAGATGGAAATAAGACGAATTCTGGAGGGCATATCTATGACCAATGGTGAACAGAAACAAAGGCGTACGATCCAGAACCTGGATCCAAAACAGCCTGCTGCAGCAGAGTCAAAATTTCCTGTTTTGAATTCCTATGCCGACTTGGAAAAAATGGCACAAGAATGGCTGGCCTATCTGGATGTCTCTGCAAATTCTGAACTGGTCTATCGCAAGTCACTGGGATACTTCTTTCAATGGATGATTGACCATAACCTGTCAGATCCAGCTAGAGCGGATATCCTTGCCTATCGAAATGACTTGATCCAGGAAAATTTATCTGTCGGCACCGTGAATCAATATGTTCGGGCCGTGAAATCCTTTTATCAATGGTTAGAACATATCGGTGCTCATCCCGATATTACCAAAGGATTGAAGCATTTAAAAAGCGACTATGGGTTCAAGAAAGGCTATCTTTCGGGTGAACAATGCCGCAAAGTGCTGGATGTATTCAATGAGAAGGATCCAAACGAAAAAAATCTGCGCAATAAGGCGATTCTAGGCTTATTAATGACCACAGGTCTTAGAACCATTGAAGTCTGCAATGCGGATGTCGGTGACTTTGAAATGCGCGGCGAGATGCGGATTTTGCGAGTCAAAGGCAAAGGCCATCATGAAAAGGGGGACTTTGTCAAAGTACCGGACCAGACCTGGATCCTGATTCGTGACTATCTCAATACCAGAGATGCTCTGAAAGCGGGCAGTCCCTTATTTGCAAGCCTGGACCATCGCTTTCCCGGCAGGCGGTTAACGACCAAGTCGATTCGCAAAATCTGTAAAGATGCATTTGCGGCTGCTGGAATTGATGCCCCGAATATTTCGGCTCACAGCCTGCGCCATACAACTGCCACCTTGGCTTTAAAAGAGGGAGCTAAAATCGAGCAGGTTCAGCAGGCGCTTCGGCATGCCTCAATGGATACGACGATGATTTATGTGCATGCGATTGAACGTGAACGAAATGCAGCAGAGGATCTGGTCGCTAATCTTGTCTTTGATTCTGCCAAAGAAGAAGATTAACCTTTTGGTTAAGTAAGCGAGTCCTTACAGACTTGTCTCAACCCAATGCTGTTCGTATCGGTTCCAATAGTCTTGAAAGGTGCGTTCAATTCCATCCAGATTGAGCTGATAAAGACGGAAAACAACCGGAATATTTTTAGGCATCCATTGCTCTTGGAAAGAGTATTTGTAGTCCATGCCAAGATGCTGCATGACTTTTCCACTGGCTGGATTGAGGATATCATGGGTTGCTGTAATCCACAAAAAGCCATCTAGTTTCAACTGTTCAATGAGCGCCTGGGCAGCTTCAGTGACGATATGCTGGTTCCAGAACTCACGCTTCAGGCCGTAGCCAAAATCATGAGCTCCATCGCATTCAACTTTTACGTATCCAATTGGATCGGAATCGGGTTTAAGGCAGATGGCCAGGCAGTATCCTTTATTCTGAGCGGTAAAGTCTAAACGTTGTCTTTGGAGCAGGTCTCTGGCTTGTGCAAGCGTATTTGGTCTGAACCAGGGAAGAAATTGGTTCACCTGCTCGTCATTATGGATCGACCAGAAGGCTTGAAGATCATTCGGCGTAAACGGCCGCAGAATCAGACGCTTGGTTTCCAGGATCAGGGAACTGGGCGGCTGGATTTGTTTTAAAATTGGTTCCGTTGGAACTGGAAGATCTGATTTCATAGATGACCCTCCTAGTATGGTGAAATTTGGTTAATGACCAAGTCAGCAAACCGAATTGGTTTGAATCTGCTTTAAAACCTCTTTAATATTCCGGCAGCATTGGATCGTTCCATATTGTTCCGGTGGAAATAAGATTTTTAAATTGGAAGCGGCAGTATGCAGCTGGACATCCTTGCTGACGAGATAAATGGGAATCTGTTTGCGCGTACGAAGCCGCTTGCCTAAGATTCTGCCTGCTTCATAACAGATTAAACCGGCTCTTGCATCATCCTGGGCATCCAGATAGAGGCATTCAATCTTGTTTTTGGCACCCATTGCCCAGGTCAGAAAAGAGACTGGGACTGTTTCCTTGCTGTACTTGGAGCAAAGAAGAATGACTTTGCACTCTGGGGGCAGGCTGGAAATCTGTTCGAATTCGTCATATCCCACCATTTTGATATCAAGATAAATATGGATTGTGGTTTTCATCGATTTTTCTCCTCTACTTTCCCGCGCCGCGAATAATTTTATCAACAGCCCAGTTGCGTTTGGCAAAAGGCAGTCTGGCTAAATATAAAAGATTGGGATACAAAAGCTCGACAAATGCTTTTTTGGCTGGAAGATCTTCCAGCTGTTTGAGCAGTTGATCATAAGAGGGAAGATCGTCTGATCTCAGATCAGCAGCCAGAGCATGAAGTTTGGTTAAAACACCTTTTTGGCTCTTAATTCGGTTAATATCATTGAGCGAATAGCCCGCCACCCAGGGAAGATTCTTGTTTTTGTTCTTAGGACGCTGTTTTAAAACCGGCTTCATGGGTCCTTCTTCTGGCTCATCAAACTCAATTTCCGGAAAGTCCCAATCAAAGTCTAGTTCCGTTTCAAGATCTTCATCTGAGTTCTGTTCCAGATTGAAAATTGGATCCGGCAGATTATCATTCAAATTAAAATTGTCATATTCTATTTGTAAAGCTTCAAGTTCTTTATTTTCATCCATCTGGGCCATCGTATCAATCCGGTCTTCGCTCCACTGAACTGGCCACTCTTCTGGTAAATCAGAGACTGATTGATTTATGGATTCGGATTTGTCTTTCACTTCTTGTTTTGAACTGACTGGATCTATCTTTTTCTTAGATGAGCTGCTTTCACTCTCTTTTCTAGAATTTTGATCTGTTTCTTGTTCATTCTGGGCTTGCTCAGCTGCGGTCTTTTCTCTCCAGATCATTTCCTGCAGGGTTACATATCGTTTGTAGCTGGTTTTTGCCTTTCGCGGGCCGGCGGGGGTCGATTCAATTCTTTCTTTCAATTTGTCATAAATTTTATCTTTTGATATCACAACAATCTCTAAACTGCTTCCAGCAAAAGCCTCCATTTTCAGCCCAATCAGAATGCATAAAACATTATCTAAAGCATTATGTCCTATATAAAGGACTTTTTTAAAAATTCCTGATCCAAATTCTTGTACTGTATCCAGCATATCAATCGGAACATTTGGCATATTCTGACTATAGAGAACTATAATTTCATCTGTTTTTTCGACTTGATTAAGACCGTCAAGCCCTTTTGAACTAACATTTTCATAGTCTACCAAAATATATTTCATGAAATTTCTCCTTTATGTAATTTAAAAACTAATAAATAGTTCACGTTAATAGAAAGTGCGTGCAAGCAACCTTGTTTTATAAATACATTGTATATCTATCCGACCCAATTATCTACCGTCAAGTACAGCATATGCGAAAAGAGGTGAGAAACCGAACAGATACACCAGCTTATGATTAATAGTCAAATATATTTTAAATAAAATTTATATATCTATACCATATTCTATGCTAATGAAAATTGAAGAGATAATAATAATTATGATATCCTTAGATCAAAATTTTTAATTTTTGTAAAATTAAACTAAAAATTAAATAACATCTAATCTGTATCTTATACACATCATATACTCACAACAAATAGACATATATAGATCTCGTTGGGCTGAGTATTCTTAAAACAAACACAAAAAAATGAGATAAAATAACAGTAGAGATCGACACACAGACTAGAAGAGATACTCATAGACTACACACAATCAAATAA
>JADGIS010000194.1 GCA_015233825.1 Erysipelotrichaceae bacterium RD49 | reverse complement strand
AGATGTGTATAAGAGACAGATATAACATCCAGTAATGCATCTTTATGCACCGGTCGCTTTCATCTCGGTCATTGAATGGCCGAGGATTCCCGCTCCATGTCCTAAATTCAGCTTAGTGAAAATCGATCGTCCCAGAAACTAATATACATCAATTCAATTTATTTATCTGAATTACGTCCTGTCAGGCTGATAAACTGGCCGCTTTGTATGAAAAAACGGCTTGAACGATACATTGATGAAATGAGGCGGATCAATATGGAGCTTCTGTTTCTCCTGTCACAGCGACTCTGCTTTTCTGAATTCTTCCAAGTTTGGCATTTTCTTGTACGCTCTTTTGATTCATGCAAATCTGCCTGATCCATCTTCAGCGCCCTGCTGTCCGAATGTCTATTGATTTTGAATGGACCTGCGTAGACAAAGCAGGCGGAATTCCGGTCGATATTCATATTTGCATACATCTGGAATTCCGGTCAAGTCAATCCCCCAAAGTGACCTTCTTACTACAATAAAAGTGAGAATATTGCACTTCAATTAGGGGGATACGTATGACAAAAACACTGAGTAATGATATTCTGCATTTTCTAGCCACCGTCTGGATTCCGATTTTGGAAGTCATCGTCGGTGTAATTATTGGTCCATGGGTAAAACGGATCATTGTCAGGCTGTCTCGAAAGTCCGCAAATCAGGGGTTGATGACTTTCATTGGATCCGCCGCCAATCTGACCATTATCGCCATCTCCTTGATCATGGCTGCCGAAGGGCTTGGCGTGAAGATGAACAGTGTCATTGCCCTTATCTCTGCTTTAGGTCTTGGAGTTGCCCTGGCTTTAAAAGGCAATATGGCCAATGTTGCCGGCGGCATTCAGATTCTGGTCACCAAGCCGTTCAACGTCAATGATTACATCAAAATTGGCGATCACCGCGGTGTCGTAACAGCCATTGAGCTGATGTTTATTACAATCCGAACGGATAATGGCAAAGAAATCGTGATTCCAAATTCCACCATTGTCGAGGACATGATCGTCAACTATTCGAAAAATCCAGCCCTGCGCTTGAAAGTTCCTTTCCAGATGCCTGTTGGTATGGACTATGAGCTGGTCCGCAAACAGGCCTTGGCTTTGATGGAAGACAACCCTTACTTTCTCAAGGACAAGCCTGTCGACGTGCTCGTCACCTCGATGTCCACCAGCGGTGTAATGATGAAAGTCATTGGCTTTGTCCAGGTCAGCCAAATGGAAGCCTGCCGGCATCTGGTCTACCAGGAACTCTCCCGTGGTCTTCCCTATTATCAGCATGGTTCAACCAGTACGGAAGTAGTCCATTTGGTCAACGATCTTCCTAAAGCTTCTTCCAGTAGTTCCACGACCACTACTCCAAACGAAGCCGCACTGCCTGATCTTCCCAAACCCGCCAGCGTAGAAGCTGCGATCCCCCAGCCGGTTCCAGTGGTCAAAAAAGTCCAGGATTTCGAGGAAAAAATAAAAGAAGACCTCAATCTGCCGCTCGAACCGCTGCTCCATCCTATCAAAACCCTGGAAGATAAATTCCACGAGCACGAGCTGGAACAAGCCAATACCAGCTCTTTACAGCCGCAGGAAAATACCAATGCCGATGGCTTTGCTGGCCAGAACACAGCCTCATCTGATTCACCCAATCCGTCTGGAACAACGAATGCCATTCCTTCGATTCCAGTCAATGCAAGTCTGGTCTATCCACAACCAGAGACCGGCCAGGAAGATCTAAGCAATGGAAAAACCAGTCAAGCTGGTCCGAATTTGCCCGCTTCCAGCTTTGCTGGTGACTCAGCCTCTCTTTCCTTACCAAAAGCAAATTCCAATCAAGCCTCTACAAACCAGGCGGCTGAACCGGTAAGCAACCAGAAGAGCGGCCAATAAAGGATCGCTGCAGTTCGAATCCTGATCAAAATCCATCCGTTTATCGATACAAGCTGTCTGTCTTCAAGCAGTCAGCTTTTTTATTTGTTCTTATTTTTCGATTGGTCTTAACTTTACTCATCTATCGATGCTCTTGATGTGGTGTCTGTTTTTTTGTGCGTCCAGATCTTGCTTGGATCGTTCAGGCAATAAAAAAGGCTCCATCACAGGAGTCTTCATGGATGGAACCGTGGCGGGCCTTACCAAAGAGTAAAGCAATGAGGGATGATGAACAAATGATGAGGGAATCATTGTTCAATTCTGCCAACCGTTAACAGTCAGCAATTTCACGGCAGAATGAAATTGAAGTCTGCTGCCGAGTCTCAGCAGTCTGTTTAACTATATTCATGATACCAAACCTGATTTTTATGACAATTCTAACGCTTAAATTGATTTTTAAGACGGTAAAAAAGTCAAATGGACTCCTGCCCAAACGGAGTGTGAAAGATAAAGCCATTTCCAGCCGCTTTAAAATCTGGTTCACACACAAGTATTGTCCAGATAAGACAGCTTTGGAGGAAAGATCTGCTTTCTCTGTCGTTTTCATCAGGTGTTTGGGCTGCCCTTTCGTTTTCCTTTTCAGTGAAAACTGCCCTCTTTTGCTTTGCATCAAGAAAAAACCAGAAGCCAGTCGGATCTGGTTTCTGGTTTGAAAGCTGCTAGTAGTTGACTTTGATGACCTGCTTATAGCCAAATGCGGGGGAGTTGATGGTAATGGTAATTCCGTTTTTCTGTTTGGCAGAAAAATCAGGGATCGCATCCTCCGCTTCAAACATAATATGAGCCGTCAGTTCTTGGTTTGGATCCAGGTAGAACACCTGATACCCATAGGTTTCAGTCTTGATTGGCTGGGTTTTTGCCCCCATGCCATTGGACTCGAATTTTGCTTGCGAGATTTCTTCCAAAGACATCGCTTTGAGTTTATCCGCATCCGGCAAAGCTGAGACACGGAAGCCATCGATCACGCAGGTTGGCGACAGATAAGGAATAACCAGCCGGCTGTCGGTCTTGTTTTTGTAGTTGATCAAAAGGCCGTCGATTGTCGATTTTCCATCTTTATAGGAGTAGGTTACGTTCTCGGCATCGACTTCGAATTCATAGTATTCATCGGAGTAGACCACGAATTTCTTTTGATCCGAGTTGGTGACATTCTCGTCTTCAATGGTCCGGATCTTGACGCTGTCAAAGGGAATAAAGGAATCTTTTGCTTTCACATACAAGCCGATGGTTCGGTCTTCCGTCTTTGGAACGCCGATGTATCCATATGTATAGGTGGAAGAGCCAGGGGTTACATCATTGGTAATGATGGTCTTGAACTGGTCGATCGGGTTGATCTGCTTATAACCATCTTTAGAGGGAGCAGACAGGGTATAGACCAGATTCGACATATGGTAAACCTTATCGGAATTGTTTTCAATGCTGGCAAGAAAGTAGTAATAGACTGTATTGACTTGATGGTTATCGACTTCCAGAACGTCAACCAGCTTGAATTCCACCCCATCTGATACTTCAATGGAGGTCATTTTCTGCTGGCAGCCAACAAGGGATAACGCCATAAGAAAGCAAAGAAGTGCACTAAGTATTTTTTTCATCATGATCACCTTGCCTTATTGTAGTCAAAAAACGAATGGTCTGCCAACCAGGACTGAACATCCATGTCACCAATTGGACATCTTCACATACGGTTTCCAAATTCTGATCATGGATTAACCAGTAGCAGTAGAATGAGACCGCTTTACCAAAAAGACAATTGAGGTTTCCCTACTATTCCGGCAATCATGTCTCTCAGTCTATAAAACTTTGCTTACCAATCAAATGGCTTGAAGCCATGAACACGATCGCAGTATTCCTCATACCAATCTTCGCCACCATTGAACAACTCCATCCGGCAAATCCATTCCGTTTTATTTTCTTTAAGAAAGTCCTTGATCTCTTTGAAGTTAGAATAATTAATGGACAAACCAAATAGAGTTTGTTCCTAACCGGTTCTATGTCATAGAGCTACAATTCGAAACGAACAGGAGAGTATTTCTATGGCAAACAAACGAAAACAAATTACCGAAGAGCAGCGAAGAGACGCCCTTCAATCTGTTAAAGACCATCCCGATCTGACGATGAAAGAATGTGCAGACAACCTTGGAATCGGACTGAGCACCTTGAGTCGATTCAAGACACAGGCAAAGCGGTCAGAGGATGGTGAACCGGAATTTATTGGATCTGGCCACTATACAAATCCAGTTGAAAAGGAAAATGTCCGCCTCCAAAAAGAGC
>JADGIS010000193.1 GCA_015233825.1 Erysipelotrichaceae bacterium RD49 | reverse complement strand
AGTAAATGGAACAAAATTGAGCACCGGTTATTCTGCTATATCAGTCGAAATTGGCAAGGCAAACCTCTTATCGATATTGAAACAGTTGTCGAACTGATTGGCTCTACAACCACTAAGAAGGGGCTGATTGTTAAATGTGTAGTTGACAACCATAAGTATTCACTCGGCCAAAAAGTTTCAGACGAAGAGATGGATGCCATCGATATCACATACTTTGGGAAAGTAAATAAATGGAACTATCGAATCAAAGGGTTCAAAAGCTGACTTATAGGGACTTATTTTCAAGGCGTTCCTAATGTGACGATCTACACCCGTCTTTGAGCTGGTTGAGAACCCAGCTCAAAGACGGGCCAGCCTATCCAACTCAAGCTGACCTCATCGATCTTCTTCCTTACTCTGAAAAAATTCCCGAAGAAATACGGGTCAAATAATCATAAAACACGGCTACCCTGAGCAGAAATAAGCGCTGCTCAGGGTAGCCGTGTTGCTTTTTCGGATGCCTGTGGCAATGGTTGCTTATAGGCATGATTATGTAGGATTAGATGATGGGTGTCACGGTCACGGCTTTGACGCTCTCGATGTTTTATTGCGTAGAAATAGTATTTACAGCATTATCATTATCTTCTTCGTTAGTAGCCGAACTACAAGTACCATCGACACTACTTGATGAACTATTCTTTACATTAGAATAGTTCCATAGCTTCATAAAAATCACGCTAATGAAGGAAGATAAAATTGGAAAACTGATAATAAAAAAACACTTCTGGAAATACAAGACTGGAATATCTGTGTTAATAATTTCTAAGATTGTTTTCAATATTTGTGGATAATATGAGACATAGACACATAGAAAAACCATAAGAAGAGCAATTAGTATAAAATTACTCCAAATATATAAAGGGTTTCGTTTAAAAAATGATTCATCATTAGAATTTGACTCATTTGTGGTTAGATTACACATTCGTCCGACACAATAGAGAAACACAAATACAGTGTTTAGTAATACAAGTCCCCATAGACAGGCTACAATCATTACCTTTAAAATAGGGGTTTCACTTAGAGAGGAGAAAGCATTCTCTAATGAACTTATAGTACCGAACAGAAGAAAGGATAAAGCTGTAAATATCCCGACCATTGATAGTAACTGAGAAGTCATTTCTGAAGATAGCGTTTTTTGGAAATCTCTTAATTTTTCATCAGTTGCCTTTTCACTAGCCAATTCAAAAGTATAGTATTGTTGCTGAGCTAGTTGAATATGGTCCCAAATCTTTGTAAGAATTCTCGGTATCTCTTTCAGTATAGAATCAATCTCTTTATTTAAGTCAGTATCATTTATTATCTCGTTATTTTCTTTACAGTCAGCCAATACATACGGATATATGTCATCAACGGAAAGAGTCGGCAGTAAAGTAGCGGTTGTATATAGAAATAGATTGATACTGTCAAAGAACTTTCCACGATCGAAATCACCGCTATATCGGATTTTTTCAAAAATTGAATGTGATATTGAGGAATATAGGATGCGATTATACTTTCTAAAATATATTACTAACTCAGCAATTAGCTTATTAGAGCTTTGGGTAGTAGACATCAGCATAATAATTGACTGCATATCCTTTTCCATTTTTTGAAAGTTTACTTCAGTGCCCGCAGTGTTCTTGTTATTTAAAGATCCACTTGAAGTAGTTGATGATAATTGCTTCTTTAAACCGTTGAGCATATTTTCGCCGAATTTAATGTACATATTTTCTCCAAATAAATTAAATTAGAATATCAGAAAACTTTAAATTAACTGACGACAAGCAAAAGTTGAATCAAAATACAATAAGACTATCAATGCTATTCAGTTAAGGGGATCTGAGATTTTAATTCCATCTCAATAGAATGTTTTGTGTTTTAAACGATTAGGATCTCCTGAATATTTAGTCCCGCTGAACAGACTATTTATCTACTTTATACACAGTAAATTTGGGGCTTATCTATTGGACCTTATTTCCCTGTTGTTCCTTAGAGTTATTTTACAACTAGCGCATCACTATCCGATAACGGCTTATAAATGGCCTTTATCGAATTTTTTATTGGCTAAATGTGGCACTTGACAAGCCGATTTAGTCCACAAAATTCGGGTATTAGATTATTATATCAATCTATCAAGATGATAGGAGATATTTATGAACACATCTTTACCTGAACCGAATGTGGCTGCAGCGTCTCAATCCGCTCTGGATCAAATCATCAGATACGATTCTGGATCTGATGGTGACAAGACGGCCTGGAAGGATGTCAATCCTTCCTCTAAACCGAAAATCGATATTGCTCCCGACCAATTGAGAGATATGCTTCTCGGTTCTATTAGTGAAGCACTTAGGGAGCACTCTAAGTACCATAACCCTAAAACATTTTCGAGGCAGACAAAAAGCTTAGTCTCGAAAACGTTGTAAACCTGGTCTATTTCATGACCGGGGCCAATTTGAATGTGGTACTCACAGAATATTTTGGAATAGATGACTTATGCCCCGCCAAATCTTCTCTGACAGAAGCCAGGCTAAAACTGAATCCAAAATTCTTCGCAAAGATTTTTTATTCATTCATGGAGAAACTCCTGCCATATCTTCCTGATGTGCGCGATCTCTATGGAATGGCTTTTTTAGCTATAGACGGCTCTGACATCCCTTTAGAAACCTTCAATAAAGAGCTTGAAGACCTGTCCAAAACCCATACTACCAAGAAAGGTGATAATGCCAAGGATATCGATGAAAAGGATAACGAAAGAGCTGGCATCTACCTGAATGGCCTCTATACCATGGATCGCCGCCACCTGTTTATTGACTTCGAACTGCAGCGAATCAAGCATCGCAATGAAACCGAGGCTGCCTGCCAGCTGGTCCTACGCCAGCCCAGAGATGCAAAATACTGCTTTGTCATGGATCGAGGCTATCATTGCTTTAAACTGGAGCATCTCATCGCATCAAGAGGCAACTACTATCTGATCAGGATGAAGGAAGTTGACTTCTGCAAGCTTCTTGGCATTAAAGCCGAAGACCTTAAGGGTGAAATCGATAAGGATGTTCATAAAATACTGGTCCCTACAAAAGGAAAAGGGTTTGCCCTGAAAAGAAGGATGAACCCCGATAAAGAATACTATAAAGTTTCCCCAGATACTTTTGATTTTGACGAAACAGGCGAATGCGAATTCACCTGTCGTCTGGTCCGTCTTGAGATTCAAGATGGGTCCTATGGATACCTGATTACGAATCTGCCAAGAGGCAAATACGATATTAATTCATTGAGATTCATTTATGATAATATATAGGATATCGAAGGTGGATATAAGAACTTAAATCCGCCCAGCAGCAGGAAGAAGAACAGATTGCTAAAGGGGAAAAGAAACCCGGCAATCCAGATCGTAAGATCAACCGCCTATTTGTATTTCAAACCTGCCGTGAACTTCTATTTGATCCGTTCTTTAACGCCTAGACATTCCTTAAGCAGGTTCTACGGTATAAAGTAACCGTAAAGCTAGGGCGCAAATTCAAGCGAAAGGTTATTAAAAAATACTATAGTAACTAGCAACGCATACGATAAGGGAATGCCTCTTCGATAATAATTAAAATAGAGTTATTTTAAACCAGATGGACCATCACCTCTTTTCAGTGCTCCCAATTTTGAATAAAATGGGATTTATTCACGGAGATTCATAAATTTTTCAGAATCCCAAAGCAAATCCTTTCACAGATAGTTCGAATTTGATCCACCTATTAAGTTAAAAGACTGTTTTCCCAGTTAACCGAATAATATTGGTACAAACATCGGTTATACAAGAATCTTAATTAAAATCAATTAGACCAATAAGGGATACGACTGACAAAAGTACTTTTGGTAAATTTTTTGTTTGGTTTAAATGAGCAATAGCACCTCTAGATGATGCTTATGACTATCTTTTGTTTACAAATTATAAACGCATTTTTGCCAAGCAAGACAAGAAGTGGAGTTATATCAGACCATTAATAAAACATTTAAGTATTCATTTTTTTAAAATAATCTTCTATACTTTTTTTACTAATGGTTATACTTCCTTTTGTGTTGTATGCATTAATCCAAGGAGTTTCACTATGAGTTAATTCAACTAAAGTATAGGCAGAGCACTCTGCTAGTACCTCTAATACACGGTCAACTAATTCTTTTGAATTTCGATCTAAACGGGTTGGGGTAAGGGAAAAAGGAATATTAGCTCCCCCGTAGCATTTAAAAAAATCATAAACTTTTGGGATAACAGGACCATAAGGCCAAGCTTCGAAGTCATCTTCAAAACATGGCGAACCAGTGCTAACTAAAAAGAAGGCCTGTCCTGTCTCTTATACACATCT
>JADGIS010000192.1 GCA_015233825.1 Erysipelotrichaceae bacterium RD49 | reverse complement strand
TAGCATTATACAGAAACACTCTACAAAAACCAGCCCAGAATTAGGCGCCTAGAAACGCCGAAATTGTGGGGAGGGGGGCCTATACGCAATTTTGTGTTAGACCTGGGAGTAATTTACAGAATAAAAGGATATGAGAGTGCACCTGATGTCGTTGAAAAGAGGGGAGAGGAAAGTATGGAAGATAAACAGAACATTGAAGCCGTTGAATAGTTTTTACAGAAAACCTCTGTGTTTTACCTGGCTACTGTAAATAAGGGAAAGCCTGCCTGCCGGGCAATCGGCTTTCATGAATTGAAAGAGGGCAAGCTGTATTTTGGGGTCGGCACCTTTAAGGACGTCTACCGTCAGCTGCAGGAAAATCCATATGCCCAAATCTGCGCCTGCCATGGAGCTTTTTTCCTCCGCTATTCTGGAAGAGCAGTCTTTGAGCAGGAGGATGCAATGGAAAAAACAGTCTTTGAAAAGAAGCCGGCCTTGGCAAAGATCTACCAGGACAATGGCCATCATTTAGGCATCTTTCATCTGGAAGAAGCGTCAGTGGAAATCCATGTGATGTCCAAACTGAAAAGCACCTTTACGCTCTGATCCTGAGCGGGTTATGGATCGGAAAACGGATGGGCTCGGCGCTTCCCGGATTTGACTGGCACATGGAAAGCTTACTTGATAAAAAATGTCATAATAGATGTATTCAGACTGTCTTGTTTACTGATCCTGATGATTTTTTTCGTCTTTTTATGACTTTGTTGGCAAAATTGATCTGGTCTTCAGACCAATGTTTCAAGCAGCCAGGCGATCTAAGTGGAAAGCTTAGTCGCTTGATGAATCAAAAAGATGAAATGTTCAGCTAGGACGATTGGAAAGACAGCCAGCAATACAGGAGGATGAATCATCATGTACGATACAGTGATTATCGGCGCCGGACCTGCGGGCATCAGCAGTGCGATTTATGCTAAGAGCAGAGGAAAAGACGTTCTGGTTCTGGATAAAAAAGGAGTTGGCGGCCTGATTGGCAATGTTTCAACTGTGACCCACTATACAGGAATTATCCAGGATGAAACCGGCAAGACTTTTGCCAAGCGCATGAAGGAACAGGCTGAAGGGGCTGGAATTGAAATTCGCATTGAAGACGTGGAAGCGGTCAATCTGGATGGCGATGTTAAAACCATCAAAACCAATGCCGGTGAATATGAAGCCAGGACAGTGATCATTGCGAATGGCGGATCTCCAAAGATGCTGGAAATTCCGGGAGAGAATTTAGGTGGCATGCGGTTGAATGCTCCCAAAGATGGGCCAGATTACGCAGGCAAAACCGTCTATGTCATCGGCGGCGCCGATGGAGCAGTCAAAGAAGCACTTTACCTGACCCAGTTTGCCAAGAAAGTTGTGATTGTCTGCATTGAAGATGAACTGATCTGCATTCCTGAGTTCAAAAACAAAGTCATTGAAAATGAGAAGATCGAAGTCATTCCTCATACTTCCCTGACCAGGGTTTTGGGAACGGATCATCTCAATGAATTGGAATTTACCGATCTGAAAGCAGGCGGCAAAACCACGATCATCGATCCGGAAGCCGGTGTGTTTGTTTATGCCGGTATTGTGCCCAATACCAAACTATATCCACAGCTGAAACTGGATGATGGCGGATTTATCGTGGTCGATGGCAACATGGAAACCAGCCTGCCTGGTGTCTTTGCGGCGGGTGATATCCGCGCTAAAAAAGTCCGCCAGGTGGCTACAGCCGTTTCAGATGGAGCCATTGCCGGCATCAATGCTGCTGCTCAATGCTAAAGATTTGCTTTGCAAAGAGTTATACATTGGATAAAACGGTTCAGGAAACAGAGTGAATCCTTCAATCCCGCCAGAAAAGAGCTGGCGGGATTTTTAACGAAAAAAAGCAGCCCGAAGACTGCTTTTGGATGATTCTGTATCTTTTTGTTTTTGGCCTGAATAGAATTATTCTTCATCAATATTGATCAGCTCATATTCACGATTGCCAAAGTTTAACGCTTCAGCCGCTTCGAGAATATGCCGGCCATGACGGCTTTCAACGCGTTCAACGAAATGATCGCGTCCTGGATCATCGGAATTGAAGACCATATCGATGCAGGCCTGGTCGATAGCAACAGGATCGGTAGAGATCATGACGCCGATATCTTTCATGCAAGGATCTTCTGCGACGTGGCAGCAGTCACAGTCAACGGAAAGGTTGACCAGAGCATTGACATAAACAATATTGTCTTTGAAATAGCCATCTACGGCTTTCGCTGCATCAGCCATGGCTTCGATGAATTCTTCTTGTTCAACTGGTTTTTCCCAGCAGTCTTTCATTTCTTTAGACTGACCGCAGGAGTGAATCCAGCATTTGCCTCCGGAAGATGCGCAGCCGATGGAAAGCTGTTTTAACGCACCACCAAAACCGCCCATTGGATGGCCTTTGAAGTGGGAAAGAACAAGCATGGAGTTGTACTTGTCTAAATCCCGGCCAACGTAGTCTTCCTGGATGATTTTGCCTTCTGGAATCGGAAGAACCATATCGGGTCCGGTAGCATCCAGAATCTGAACATCAAAGTTTTCAGTCCAGCCGTGTTCAGCCAGTACTTTTTCATGTTCAAGGGTGTTGAAGCGGTGGCCGCCCATATCATGTCCATAAGCGGTGTTGCATTCAACAACCGTTCCGTTCACTTCGTCTACCAATGGCTTGACGAATTCAGGACGAAGATAGTTCTGGTTTCCTCTCTCACCAGAGTGCAGTTTTACCGCAACATTGCCCTTGAGCTCTTTGCCCAGGGCCTTGTACAGCTTGACCAATGTCTGTGGTCCAGTGTTGCGGGAAAAGTAAACTTTTGATTTTGCCATTTTTTCTCCTCTCAAGATGTATTGCAATACAGTATGGATGTTCAGAATGTAAAAAGACCAATCAGAACGACTGATCTAAGCCTAAACAAGCTTAAAGAGCGGACAAGTCCACAACCAGATCGAAATCAGACACTGGATTCAAAGTCGCAAAGTACTTCTCCTCCAGCGGGATCCACTTGTCTTGAAAATCCTTCAGCTTTTGCGGGCCGTTTCGTTTCAAGATCCGTTCCTGCTGCAAGACAGGAGAGATGGTCACAAAGATTTTCAGGTCTGCATATTTGGCGAGATCCTGATTGCAGCTGTAAGCCCCTTCCAGGATTAAAATCCTGGGACATCCAAGATCAATTGGATCTTGAAGACTCATCGTCCGGCACAAAAAGGGACGGTAAACGATGCTTTGTCCCCTCCATGCGGGTTCTAAGACTTCGGCTGCTGCTCTTTGGTCATCGACGTTTTTGCCTGGTCTGGCATACCGTTCTGGAGTCCGCTGGTCTGGCTGCAAGAAGAAATCATCGAGATGAACGACCACGCAGTCTGGCAGCCTGGATTCCAGCAAACCAGCTAATGTCGTTTTTCCCGATGCACATCGGCCATCCAAACTGATGATCAAAGGGGATTTCAAAGATCGAGAAGATGTTTCCACCAGGTCTTTTGCAGGACCAGGCTTAGAGCCAAATTCCGTTTGTCCTGAATCTTGCGAGTCGAGTGAATCAAAAGCTGAATTAGTCTCCTGTTTCGAGTCTTTCTTTTGTTCAATCAAGGCCAATACTAGATCAGCGGCCTGATTGAGAGACTTTACATTCTGTATTTGTTTCATTGCCAAACCAAAAACACCATTATGCCTTGGCTAAGCGGCTGTTAAACCGGGTGACACCGGCTTTGTCTAAAAGAACCATTACAGCCGGAATCAGAATCAGCTGCAAAATAATGCCGGGAATCGCATTGATAAAGGCTGCAGTCATGAAGATCTGGAACGAATAGGGCTGTCCAAGGGCAGAAGTGATGACCGTCATCACCAAGCCATAGACCACGCGGCCGCCAAGCATGGCTGCAATTAATGCTTTATAAACGGAAGCGATATTTTGAGTTTTAACATGTTCATAAACCAGACCACTGATGGCTCCATAACTCGCCAGTTCAAAAGCCATCGCGAAGGCTGGTGGAAACATCACCGGCATCGAAAATAATGCGCTGCGAAGCAAAGGCATGATAAAGCCGACGACCAGCCCGTATTTCCAGCCGCAGATCAATCCGCAAAGCAGAACCGGCAGATGCATTGGCAAAAGCATGTTGCCAATATGCTGGATCTGGCCGGTCAGAAACGGCAGCAATAAACCAAGCGCTAAAAACAATGCACTTAAGGTCAGTTTCTGTACAGATTTCATAAAGGTTCCTCCCTTTCTTTTCTTTAATAAGTCGACAGTCTTTCCAAACTGTCGACTAAATTCATTATATCCACGGTAAACCTGCTTCACAACCGGATAAGTGAGATTGAGTTATACGGATTTTTGGTATGAATGCCAATGTCATTTAGCTAAGGGATAAAGCTGTGTAAATTGTCTTTCAAATGTGAACAATCCATTTGTGGTAGTCACCTTATACAAGCTGACTACCAATAAATAAGCTTACGCATCAAGAATGTACTTTA
>JADGIS010000191.1 GCA_015233825.1 Erysipelotrichaceae bacterium RD49 | reverse complement strand
TAGCATTATACAGAAACACTCTACAAAAACCAGCCCAGAATTAGCCGCCTAGAAACGCGGAAATTGTGGGGAGGGGGGCCTATACGCAATTTTGTGTTAGACCTGGGAGTAATTTACAGAATAAAAATGTTGCGGGTTCTCAAACTCTGACTGTGTTGGTTTTTCTTCCGGATGAGAAAACTCTGCAAAGGATTCGGGATTGAATGCTGACTTTAACGTGTCCGCGGGTTGGGCAGGGTCTGATGACTGTATAAAAGGGGAATGTGAACTCATCTTGGATGCGCTAGGCTGGCTTGGATAGCCAGAAAGAGCCGAAGGTTCGGGGTCGTGAAGCATTTCCTGGTGAAAATCTGGTCTTTTACGGTCTTTTTCGATGGGCTTTGGGTCAACCGGCGAGTTTACATTCGCCTGTTGAAAAAGGTCCGGCTTGTCAGGAGCATTCTTTTGGGCGTCTAAGCCGAACAACCGCTCCAGCTCATCCAGCAATGAAGAGGAGTCATCCGGCTGGACGATGGATTTTGGGGCTTGGCTTGCTGGGGATCTTTTTAAAAACTCTGCCCGGTCAGTTTTTTCCTGTTCAGATTCTGATTGAGAGGCAGGCTTTGAAAGGGGAGAAGCCGATGGCTGCCCAAAAGGAGCAGCTTTTGGAGGGACTTGTTTGGAAGCAGGATGCTCGAGAGTAAAAAGCAAGGCTGCTTCATGCTCGCATAATTCTCCAAATCGTGATCTTGGGCAGGTGCAGGATACAGACTCAACAAATCCATTGTTGATGACGGCATTTGTGCGGCTGCGATCTGGAAATCTGGCTTCATAAATATTGTCTTGTTGATAGACCGGTCCGATTTGGTGCTCACGGAATAAATCCCAGCCATGAGCCAGAACATCAGGGTTAAAACGATCTTTCCAATCCATAGTGATATCCTTTCTAGACTGAATCTGGTAATGAGGTCAGTCCGGTTCTTTCTATTGCTGCAGGAATATTGTACGAAGGAAACAAGCGTCTTTATTCCAAAATGCGCAAAAACCAAATCAAGCGCGCCCGTCAGCTAGATCGGTAGCGGAAGTTGAAGAAGGATCAAACCAGCTTGAAAATAGCCAGGATCAAAAAGAAATACAAAGCTTGGAGAGGATGGTGAAGAAACCAGCAAGGGAAAACGACAAAAAACTGAGACCAGCAGCGGCTGATCTCAGAACGTCTTCAAATCGTTTTTCCTTTTCATCGATCTGGCTTTGTGTCGGATTGAAGCCAGAGCGTTTCGTACAAAATCCTGGAGAGTGATTATTTCATCCACTGCGGCTGCGGTTCTTGACGGATGGCAAAAAATTCCCCGTCTCGGAAGGCGACAGTATATGTCAATCCTGTTCCAACTTCAATGCATTTGGTCCCAGGGACCGGTTTGCGCGCAGCGTGGTTTGCGGTGGAAGAAAGGATCCGATAGCCCATTCCTGCTTGTTCGTTCTCTTCAACTCTGACCCAGGCGTGATTATTTGATAAATCCATAACTTACACCTCTCATTTTCCTTAGTTCTCTCTCAGTCAGTTCAGCTGATCAGCGCTGATCAATTTTAAATTGTAAGGTTCAGATATTAATGCGAAATTCATACAGAAGAATTTTCTCCGCTTTGCAGAAGAGCGGAGGGCGGCCAGATCATCCAAAAAGCGTCTTTCTGGCAGTCAGTTATTTCGATCTTGAAGATATGAAATCTAAATTAAGAAGAATAAAAGAAATTCGATTTGAGTCATGGAGCAACTGGACTGCTGATGTCATTTATAATAACCTAAAAGCCGGTTCATTGAAATAAAGCGATTTCATAAAGATTGTATTAAATTTGAAAATCATCTTTACCTATCAGCGTTTTTATCTGAAATGGTTTTCAAAAAAATAAAAATAAGTTTTATTTATTCCCGAGCTTGAGGATTATGCAGGAAAATCATACAATTCTGATCCGGATGTCGAACCCTAAAGTAACTCTAACAGGCTTACATTAAGATTTTCATAAGACAAAAGCGAGAAGCCAATATACTGAGCGATGGAGAAAGGTTTTGAAAGCAATTTTTGAGCCCATTAAAAAAGTGTTAATAACGATACCGTTAATTTAGAACATGAATCGATACGCTTTTCTGAATAGGCGGATTGGAAAAGAGAGGGACTGATTTTTAAGCAGCCCTCTCTTTTTGCAGGACAGCTTTCCTGCTAATATAGTTGTTTTTAAACGAAAATTGATCGGTAGACCAGTCTGGTTTGGACTTGGTCATTTGGCCGATAGAACAGGTATAATAGGCAAGACAGAAGGAAAGGATAGTTTCTATGTCAAAATATGAATTTAAAACTGAAATCCCCCAGGCTGAATTTGATGCCTTTGCGAGCAGCCATCCCCTCAGCAATCTTTTGCAGAGTTACAACTGGTCCAAAATCAAATCCAACTGGGGATCCATGCATACAGGGGTATACGAAGATGGCAAGCTGGTCGGTACCGCTCTGGTGTTAATCAAACAGCTGCCACTTGGCTTTTCAATGTTCTATGCGCCCCGGGGCCCGATTATGGACTACACCAATGGGGAATTGATGAAGTTCTACTTCAATGCCCTCAAAAAAGAAGGCCGTAAGCAGCGGGCTCTGTTTGTTAAAATGGATCCGGCTATCGAAATTGGCAAATATCCATCGTATGACAAAGACCGTCCCCATAACGGCAACGAAAATCTTGTGCCGTCCATTGAAGCAGCGGGAGCTGTTCACCAGGGCTTTGTGACCGAACTTTCGCAAGCCATTCAAGCCCGGTTCAGTTCCATTCTGGATAAGCCGGACGATATTCTGGCTGCCATGCCGAAAAAGACGCGCAAGCTGATCAAGGAAGCGGATAAACGACATCTGCAGATTATCAGCGGCCGCAATGAACTGCTCGATGATTTTGCAGCGCTTGTTGAAATGACCGAATCCCGCAAACATGTCAATCTGCGCAATAAGGATTATTTTGCTCACTTGATTGACACCTACAAAGACGATTCGATCATTATGCTGGCTATGTGCGATCCGGGAAAAATTTTAACCGAATGCCGGAATAAGCTTTCCGATCTGGAAAAGCAGATTGAGGCACTGCCGGAAAACCAGAAGAAAAAACGCTTTACACTTGAAGAGCAGAAAGCTTCTGCATTAAAGGATATCCATAACATCGAAGAGATTATTCAAGAGGTGGGTTCTGATCAGCCCCGCCCGATAGCGGGGGTTCTGACGGTGAAATACGGCCGCTCCTGCGAAATGTTGTATGCGGGCATGGATGAGCGCTTTCGCCGCTTTATGCCGCAATACAAAACGTATGTTGAAAACTTTGCCTGGGCCTTTGATAAAGGCTGCGAAGAATTCAGCATGGGCGGCGTCGAGGGCAGCCTAGATGATGGCTTGACGCACTTTAAAGATAACTTTGCTCCTTTGATCCATGAATACATCGGTGAATTTGATCTGCCTGTGTTTGGTCTGCTCTATAAACCGGCAAAAATGATGTACGAAAAGAAAAGAGCCCAGCTCAAAGAAGCTTAATTGAAAAACAATCCCGATCGGTCTGTCAGGAAGACTGACAGGATGAGAAAAAATCGATAGATAAGGGAAACAAAATATGAAAGCAAGAAAAATTGGGAGTCTGGCAGCTGTATGGCTTGCCATGAGCCTGCTTACCGGCTGTGCATCCAATCCGGGTCTTAATTCCAGCGCCAATCCTTCAGCTGTTTCTTCGATTCAAAGCAATGCCCCCCAAGCCTGTCCACCGGACGTTTCGCAGTGCGACAGCCAAACGAAGACAAACGAACTGGCTTTGGAAAATGAGCGCATTGATACGTATAACCAAATCACTGCTTCGTTTACCCCGATGAGCTTTGATGAAGCCATTGGGCTGTTTCAAAATCAAGGAACCGGATTGATTTACTTTGGCTTTTCCCGCTGCCCATGGTGCCAGGAAGTTGTACCTTTGCTCAAAGAAGCTGCCGATCAAAATGGTGTCGAGGTCTTCTATGTGAAAACCCGTGACGCCATGAAAGAGAGGTTGTACACCGATGAGCAAAGAGACCAGATTGCTCCTTATATCGGTGAATATCTGCAGGACAATGATGAAGGCATTCCAACTTTATATGTCCCCCTTGTTTTAGCTGTGGTGGATGGCCAGGTAATCGATGGTCACCAGGGAACGGTAGAGGATCATGATGCCCACGAGCGGACGATGACAGCGGATGAAGGCAAACAGGTCGGACAAACCATGGATCAGCTGGCATCTGACCTAAAATCCGCTTTGGCGCCGGCTAAATAAACGCAATGAGAAGCCAGATTTGCTTAAAACCGGATCAGTCAATAAGAGGGTGCACCTGCAAACTTTGCAGCGCCAGGCAAAAATAGAAAAGAAATAGCACCACTCGCCGCGACCCCTAATGATGAAAATTGGGAGCCTGATGACGTAACCTTCTGCTTTTACTATAATGTTGCGCGTGAAGAACTTTGAGCACGTTCTCTTTAGTTACAGAT
>JADGIS010000190.1 GCA_015233825.1 Erysipelotrichaceae bacterium RD49 | reverse complement strand
AACAAGGACAGCTTCGGTTCTTTTTTGCCGCTTTTATCTTCCAGTGCTTCATAGTCATCCATCTTTTTCTTCCAGGCTGCTTCTTTGATCTGGTTCATTTCTGGCAAAGCGGCTTCAATCTTTTCAATCTTTTCAATCACTTCCTTTTCCAGCGGCTGGCGCTTATCTGGATCTTTTTGAAGTCCGATCATGCACTGACGGATATGAAAGAGTCCAGCATTGTAAAGATTATTCGAAAGAGATGTCACTTTAGCGCACCACTCATACAGTTCATGATCTTGATGAATCTGAATCTTGCGCACTGAATAGCAGCCAGAATTCTTTTCATCCTTCTCTTTTTCCATACGTTATTTCAGCTGCTTCTTGCTTCAATATCATCTGGTGCTTGTCACTGGGTGTCGGCATCCAGTACTGACAGGCAAAGTAAAGGATTTCGTCTATTCCTACCTACAAGAAAAAATGAAGCTGGCAGGATTGAACATTCTGGAAATGAACGGCGAGCCGGATCATATCCACATCCTGTTTGAAGCTCCACCCAGTATCGATCTGGCCAAAATGGTAAACGGACTCAAAATCGGATCATCCAGAATGACTCGAAAGAACTTTCCTGATGAACTTGCTCCTTATTACTGGAAACCGGCCTTTTGGAGCATGTCTTATTTTATTTGCACTGTCAGCGACCGCAACGCAGAAACATTGAAACGATACATACAGGATCAAGACATCAAATAGTCCCACAACAACGTTCAAAGGATGATTGTGGTGGGCATTCACCCCCCCCGACTGAACGGCATTCAAAAACAAAAATGAATTCAAAAGCAATCTCAAATTATTCCATTCAGTCGGGGTACTCTGCCCTTAAGAATAGATCGGTTTTTGACCAATCTTTTCTTTTTGCAAGCCTATCGTCAGAACTGAGTCACCCCCTGAAAGAGCGGAGAAAGGTATAATGAGAATCTAATCGCTCAAAGTCAGATCAAAGATCTCATGACAGATTTGGATTCAGTTCTTGTCCTGTGGATTTAAAGAGGGATGCAAAAGGGGGGGAGAAGATGAGACGAGTCATTTGGCGCTTTTGCTGGATCAGCATTTTAGTCTTTGCCTTTCTGGCTTGGGTTTTGTGGACCAATGCAACAGTCATGATGGAAACCATTCCGATCGTCAGCAGCCGAATTCCGCCTGCTTTTTCAGGTTACCGGATTGTCCAGGTTTCTGATTTGCATAATGCCGTATTTGGAAAAGAGAATCGCCAGCTGATTGATTTGTTAGCGAAGGCTGATCCCGATTGCATCGTACTGACTGGCGATTTGGTGGACTGTCATCACACGAATATCGAGGCGGCCCTTGACTTTGTCAAAAATGCCTCCCGCATCGCTCCGATGTATTATGTTTCCGGCAACCATGAAGCCTATTTGGATTTAGCTTCCGACCAATATCAACTCCTGAAAGCTGGCTTAAAGCAATATGGCGTCACGATTTTGGAAAACGAGGCGATTGCCCTGTCCAATAGCCAGTCGGCATCCTTTGACCAAGCTGCTTTGAATCCAGAGAATTCTTCCGATGTCTGTGACCAAGTGCTGCTTATCGGTTTGAGCGATCCTGGTTTTATTCGAAACCGATCGAATGCGTCCAATGGATTGAGCAACGGACAGATCATTCAATCTGCGCTTGATTCGCTGGCCATTCCAGAAACCAGCTATTCAATCGTTCTTGCTCATCATCCAGAACTTTTTGAGACTTACGTTGAAAACCAGATGGATTTGGTTTTGAGCGGCCATGCCCATGGCGGCCAGTTTCGACTGCCATTCGTTGGCGGGATCTACGCCCCCAACCAAGGCTTTCTGCCTCAATACGATGCCGGCTTATATACGAGAGAGCAGACCAATATGGTGGTCAGCCGGGGAATTGGCAACAGTGAAATCCCCCTTCGTTTCAATAACCAGCCGGAAATTGTCCTCATTGTGCTTTCAAATCCAAATATGAATTGAAGGCAAGCAAATCTGAAGAAAACGGATGGATCACCCTGCTGGAAAGACAATCCAGAGAAAAAAGAATATGGAGGAAAGGACAGCTGCTGAAAAATCGCAGCTGTCTTTTGAATTGGCCTGGTCGGCAGGTCGTTTGCTTAAAATTCGCCTCGATTGCTGGACCAATTTCAAAATTCAATCAATTCTTGCAAGGAAAACTGTTACAATGGATCTCATGAATCAATCTGTACTTAAGACACTGCTGATCAGCTTACTCGTTCTTTGCGGCGGATTTACGATCCTTTGTTATCTTCAAAATGATTCTTCGTGGTCGCTTTGGCTGATTGGCACCTGTATAGCAGCCAGCATCTACTTTGGGGTGCACCGTCCAAAGAAGAAAGAAGCGAAAGAACCAGAAGTTGAATCGATTCTTCCTGATTCAGCGAAAGAAGCACTCTTGAATGGCCAAAAACCAGAGATTCCCAGTGCGTCGAAACTGAAAAACGGGGAAGCTGTTTATTGGGTCGACCAAATGCGGACGGACTATTACAACTCGAAACCCCGCGTTTTTTATCTGACCAACCAGCGGCTGGTCTGTCTGGACGAGGATTTCCGATTCTTTCATCCGATTGACCAGATCCGGGTAACAAAGCTGCCGAATACCCTTTTGGTTGAAGTGGAAAAGTCAAAAATGAAGTTTAAATGTGCCAGTTCAGAGGCGTTTCTGCAAGCTTGGGCGATGGTGAAAAAATAGAGAAAAAGAAAGGCGAAGAGTATGCAAGTTGAAGTGACCAAAAATCTGGATGTAACTGCTGAACAATTTTATGATTTTATGGTTCGCAGTATCTGCCAGCAGATCCAGGAAGAGTTGAATATCGATGTAACCCTCGATCAGATCAAGTCAGGCTATACCCATAAAGTAAAAGTAACGGATAAAAGAGGCAATATCGAAAAGATCCGTTATACCATCAAGGAAGCCAAACGGGCTGAATCGTTTGTTACAGTCTTTACCTCAGTGGGCCGCAAGACAAAATGCACCTATCAATTTGTTCCCACAAAAAATGGCTGTACGTTTACGTATCGTACCGAGGTAACTTATGCCGATTCGAAATACGAACCCAAGGGCATGAAAGGCAAAATTTCAACCTTTGCCAGTCGAAACCGCCTGGCAAGACAAGTCAATGCTTCGTATGATGCCTGCAAGAAAGATTTAAAAGAGCAGGCCAAAGAAGCCAAAAAGCAAGCTCGCGAGCAAGCAAAGTCTGGTGAAGAGTAAATTTGGAATTGTAAGGATCTGTCACTCTGCTCATTGCGGCAGAGTTTTTCATTTGCTGGTATGATGAAAAGCGGTATGGGCAAATAACAATCTTTTCCCATCATTTCGGCCCATGATACTAGAGATGAGGTGTCTATATGGCTGATTTTCCATATCCAGGGAAGTTCACATTTGTCGATGTTGAGATCCCGAATTTAAACAATGACTGTATTTGTGCGATTTCAATGATCGTAATTGATGAAGGAACGGAAGTACTGCGAGCAACGGAACTGATTAACCCGCAGACTTTCTTTTCGGCCAACAATATTAAAATTCATCATATTCATCGCAAAGATGTCCTGGACAGCCGTACGCTGCAGCAATTCTGGGCTGACTATGGCCAGTATTTTGAAGAACCTTATATCATCGGTGCTCACAATGCGATGAGCGATATCAGCGTCATCAATAAAGATCTTGCCCGCTTTCATACGGAAATTCATGCTACGCACTATATCGATACGATGGATATCATGGATCAGTTCTACTATCGAGGCAATCAAGGCAAAGGGGATTTAAAGCTTTGCAACATTGCGGAGCATTTGGAGATTGAATTGGACCACCACAATCCGCAAAGTGATGTAAACGCCTGCTATGAGATCGTCAAGTATATGTATAACCACTTTGAGATGGACCTGGAACCCTTTATAAAAAATATCAAGAAAACCAAGTTTCGTCCGAAAAAGCATACCGCGATTCCATCCAGCCGCCAGATGAAGATTTTTCTCAACTATGCCCGCAAGCAGATCAACCGCAAATCTCCAGCTGCTGACATTTCCTGTTTAAAAGCCAAAAAGCAGGGTGATCTGGCCTACCAGGATGGAGACTATGAAGGCGTGATCTTCAACTATGAACTCGCTGCTGCAAAAAACTGGCAGTCAGCTTCGATTTATCTGCGCCTGGCTGAGATTTACGATTCGCTAAACATGACTTTTGATGCCAACCGGATTCTTGAAAAGGGAATTCGGAACCTGAAAAAGACCAACCGCGGCTGGCGGATTTTGAAGTCGATGGAAAATAACCTCAACCGCAAGCGCCGCCTCGGATCCAAACAACAGCCAAAATCCGACAAGCAAAAAGAAGTGCCGCACAAGAAAAATACCAATGCCATTCGGTTAAGGTAATTTAAGATAAGCAAATCGTCTCAATGAGGTGGTTTGCTTTTTTTACGGCTCATTAGAGCAGTTGGTTATAAAACAACATAAAAGAGACAGTTGACAAATTCAGCG
>JADGIS010000018.1 GCA_015233825.1 Erysipelotrichaceae bacterium RD49 | reverse complement strand
CTATTCGTCGGCAGCGTCAGATGTGTATAAGAGACAGATTCTTGATAAATTAAATATAACCGATATTTAATCATACTCTCAACTAACTTTTCGATTAGTCTTGTAAGACCGATATGTTTAAGAATATATTTATCAGAGCTTTCCTAGTCAGTAACACTATACAAGATTACAATTTTTAACTCCAAAATAACCTATAAGCATGGAACGAGTTGGAGTTTTACTACAAGATAGTCGTATAATCGGGAAGTTTATCTACTCAGAGAAAGCTTGGATTATAGCTTTCACCTTCTCATACATTAACTTTTCCTATAAATTTCTATGCTTATATAGTGTAGTTTAATCTGTTATTCGATGGAATAACCCTATATAATAGTGAATATCCAACGAAACCATTTCGTCATTTTTTAGTCTTATAATTGATATAACAAGATAATATAAAGTATATTTGATATATTCTATCTTATCCTTTTGAAAACCTATGTATAGGTATACAGACTGGGAAAGTTCTAATTTATAAGACGCTATTACTCTTAAATCTACTCATCACACGTTAAATATATCATTCACTATTTCGAACCTATTTCGATTTAAAAAAACGTAAAGCCTGGCATCTCCAGGCTGAATTATGCATAAAATTCATAAATTTGAAGATAGCAGGCTATAACATGTCTTATTCTCTTGTTTTTTCACACAATAATTTGCAGTCAACTAGGATGATACGCCGAATATTTTAAACGAGAAACTCCATTATAATTGACTGGATTTCTGACAATGATCAAATCATAGTCCTGATTCAACTTATAAAAGTTATATTTTCCAGAAGGAATATCATTAATTTTTTCATAGATCAAAGAATCTTTAGTTATAGCAGCTCTAAAAACCCCTTCTGAGCTACCTGATGAAAGGTATGATAAATCGTCTTCTGCGCCGAAACCGCCAGGTTGCGCGGGAGCATTTATTGCTGACATTACTTCTGGTTCCTCAGTATCTTGTTGAAACCAATAATAGGTGGATTTGAAGGTTCTATCCCCCGGAGCATTATATAACTCGCAAACGACTGTTCCAGTTTCCAGAGGCACAATCTGGTGCGCTCTAATGTCGGTTGGAACCTCTTTGAGCTCCTTACCATCAAAGAAAACTAATTTCATAACCGAATCATCAAGATACTCAAAAGAGATTCTTTTTACATTCTCCTGCATTTCGTTTCCTTTTAGTAACTTGAGAGATGAAGAATCAATAGCTGTCTTCCTCTCCCATATTGTTTTATAACCCCTATCCGTAACCATTAATAACTCAAGTGAAGAGTAATCACTTTCTACCTTTTCCACAAGTCCATAAAGTTCATCATCTATAACAGAAAATACAACTGCACCAGATAAACTAGAAATAGTGGTACTAAAAATCGGTTTGTTATCACAAAAGATTTCGTTAATAAGTCTATTGTTTTCTATGCGTACCCTACTTTCGTAGAGCTTTTCATTTTTGACAAGAAAGTCCCAAACTCTAATTCCTAAGTCTGGATTTCTAGAGCTAATTAGCTTTAACTCTTCAGTTTCACAATTCCACCCATACAAATCAACAGTGGGAAATAAACCTGATGAACAATCTAAAGTTTGAAAGAAAAAGCAATTATCAAAACCTGAATTAGGCTGTATGGAAATGTTAGGATCATTAGGAATTGATGAAAATATTTCAGATACCGAGTAATAATCTCCGTTTTTCTCTCTAGCAAGAGTAAAACTCTGGCTATCATTAGAAAGATCCTCTTGGAAATGTTCTGTAGATGAATCCTTATTGTCATCAGAATTCTGACTACTATTTTTTACGGATTCTTTTTCAGTAGATTGATTAGGACTAGAACAGCCTACTAGCATTAGAACCAACATCAATCCAGCAGTTTTTAATAAAAAATTTCTATTTTTTACCATTTAGAAAATATAACAGCCACCTACGAAATCTGGGCCAAGATCCTCAACTCCATTCATAGCAGCGTTCATCTCAGAAGCCGACACATACCAGTTATTCGTTGAATGAGGTCCATCTACATCCCAAAACCAAGCGGTATTATTAGGTCCATAGCCATTTCCAACAATTGCATGTCCGGCATTCTGGCAATCGTCAAATAAATATGCTTGGTTGACAAAATAGATGACAGGACAATTTCCATTAATGTCACTTACCATGTTATTATAGAAATCATACTGGTTTGTGTTCGCAAGTTCGTAATCAAGTCCTGTAATTCCACGGAGCTGCGGAATTGCATTTGAAAACTCTGTTCCAACTCCAATTACAGTACCCATCGCATTAGCTAAATCGGTTTGTGAATACAAGTTACCTGTAACATATTTAATCACAATAGATACACTTGCTGGAACACAATAATAGCTATTTTCTTGCTGATACTGTGGAGTGTTAAGAATCACATCCCCAGAGCGAGTTGCCAGGGGAGAAACCTTATTGTTCATTTTCTCGATTTTTTCCGCTAATGCTTTTTGATTTTCCTCTGACCAGTATTTTTCACTAAATCCTTCTCCTGTGTAGGCACCATACGGGGATAATTCTGTTGTTTCTTCCTTAGCATAGACTGGACAGGTGGCAATAAGCATCATGGATACTGCCGATAGTGCTAACAAGTGTTTTTTCATATAATCCTCTCCGTTGGTGAATTAAACGTTTCCATTAATCAACTGTTTGTTCTTCAAATCGTTTCCAAAAGTGACCGTTCAGACACCAGAAAGACACGCAATCATTTTAGTATTAGCAAAACAATTACATATCATCTAATCTATTTTCCCCAGAAAATTGATAGTTAACAACGATCATCATTAGTTGTATCGCATTTAACAGTTATAAGTATATTTTTATAATTAACTGCTTTTATAACTGCTTTTAAAATTCATCTGAAGTTAAGCTCATAGAAATCAATCACCAAAATCATTCACAACCGGTTGTTGATAAAAGCATACAGGATGCTCTTGATCAGAGCTACTAATATGAACGACGATATGAATTCTTTCTTCTAAGTCCCTAATTCTGCCTGGGTAGCTCCTCGAATTCTTCCAATCTCAATAATCATGAGCATTTTTCATGAGAGGCTTCTGACTTTTCAATAGGAATTCATACCAAATAATGTATCGTATTCCGAAGAAACTCAAATGGTTAAAACCAACGTTCATTCACTGCTTACAATGGGAATGGACCACGAACGGCTTCTTGAAACAGTCAACGTTGAGGCTGATCTCTACAAGAAGAATCTTAAAAACAGAAGAAGCATTTGATCACTTTACTGGAGAAGTCTTAGTAACGACTACCAACCCTACAAAGAAAGATGAAGCAAAGAAATGTATTAACTCTTTATAAAATAAGATCAAACTTAGTAGTACAAAATAAACCTAATCAAGCGTAATCCCCGTTCGCTAATTAGGACTAATGTGGGAAAGGAAGGCACTTGACGCTTTGGCAGGAAATAAGGTTCAATTATAAATATGGGTGTAGTATAGTCGATCTCTTCAACACCCCCTTGCGCCTGTGTGATATAGACTCTGGGGTAAGGCCAAGGGGGAGGAGACCGAAATTTCAAAGTAGACGCCATGGCCTTCGGGCACATGCCGCAATGAAAGTTGAAAAGGCAAACTTTCAAAGTAGTCCTAACGACTGATGGATTTACTTCTCATGCCTTATAGACAGAATAAGTTTGTTTTTCTTGCAGTAGAAAGCGAAACAGAAGATATGACAGATAGGATAGTAAGTTAGCGCTTACACAGGCCATTTTAGACGCTTTTACGATATTGTCAGTCAGAATGTTCGTGCACTTCCACATTTGAAATTTTGTGTTTTGTTATGATATGAGCGTGAAAGAAAAACTCATCAGTCCGTTCTCGTCTGGCAATCAGACGATGGAATATCCGGACTTCGAACTCCATTATTACCAGGATGACGAGCCCCAGCGTGTTGAGCCGCATCGGCATACTGGTTATGAGATTTTGTTCTTTTTGGAAGGGAATGTCATGTATACCCATGACAACCAAAAGACAATTCTGCGTCCTAACGACATTGTGGTCATCAAGCCCAATACGCATCACTCCCTGACTCCGATTGATAACAACATTCCTTACCGGCGGTTTACCTGGTGGATCAGCAAAGAAAGGATGGATCAGCTGACTTCGACCGAACCCACCTTCGACTATATGTTTTCGCATATGGGAAATTCCGCTGTTTTCCATGTCAGTACCCTTGATTTTCTGATGCTGCAGTCAAAGCTGATTCGGATGCTGGAAAACGCCAATCGGAAAGCCTTTGGTTCTGCCTTGCAGCTTCAGATCGATGCTGCCGATCTGTTGCTCTATCTCAACCAGCTCGTCCACGCCCAGCTCGAAGTGACTCCTGCAAGTTCAGAGACAAGCCTTTATGAAAACCTGACCAACCATATCCTTGCGCATCTGGACGAAGACATTACCTTGGAAGACCTGGCCAACAAGTTCTTTGTCTCCAAGTTCTATATCTCCCATTTGTTCAAAGCCAACATGGGGATTTCACTTCATCAATACGTCATCAAAAAGCGTTTGGAAGTCGCGCGAACGCTGATGTTAACCGGCACTGATATCACAGAAGCCAGCAGCCAGGCTGGCTTTAACAACTATTCCAATTTTTACCGGGCCTTTACCAAGGAATATGGAATTGCCCCCAAAACCTATCTGGAACAAAATAAGCTGCTCAAAAAATAACCCCCCAAACCACTTGCTTCGCATTCATCTCTCCCCTGCCTTTTCTGCTGGCTTCAGGCAGGCGGCCTGATTTTTGATTAAAGCGCATGCAAAAAGCCCATCCCAATCATGCCAAGGCATCTGGGATGGGCTTGCACCATTTTGGTCTACGAAACTTGAAACATGCAGGCAGATTCAAGTTTTCAGATTGAAGAATCAGACACGGACAAGATTAAAGGAGGCGATCCGTGGATAGGCCAAAATCGGATAATTCATTCAATTAGCGCTGCACGCGTCCGGAAGCATCGCCGCCGGCAAGTTTTTCAACTTCAGCTTCACTGACGAGGTTGTAGTCCCCTTCAATCGAATGTTTCAAAGCCGAAGCAGCTACAGCATATTCAATAGCTTTCTGATCATCGTAGCCTTTGAGAAGAGCGTGGATCAGGCCGCCTCCGAAGGAGTCACCGCCGCCAACACGGTCAACGATGTTCAGATCATATTTCTTCGAGAAAACAGGCGTTTCTGTCTTGCCATCGTATAACATCGCAGACCACAGGTTGCGGTTAGCGTTGATGGATTCACGCAGCGTGATGGCAACTTTATCAAAGCCAAACTGGTCTTTCAGTTTCTTCGCTACATCGATATAGCCTTCATGATTCAGTTCGCCGCTGGTGATGTCTGTGTTGGCTGCTTCAATGCCGAATACGTCTTTGGCATCTTCTTCGTTGGCGATGCAGACATCAACGTATTTGCAGATTTCAGACATGGCTTTGCGCGCTTCTTCTTTGGACCACAGTTTATTGCGGTAGTTCAGGTCGATCGAAACAGGTACACCGTGTTCCTTGGCTTTTTTTACAGCTTCGAGCGTGATTTCAGCCATGGCAGGACTTACAGCTGGCGTGATGCCCGTTGTGTGGAACCATTTGGCATCTTCAAAGATTTCGTCCCAGTTGTAGTCTTCAGGAGCAGATTTTGCGAAAGCGGAATCTGCACGGTCGTAAATCACTTTACTTGGACGCTGGGAAGCCCCTTTTTCCAGGAAGTAGATGCCGACACGATCGCCGCCGCGGGTGATGTCATCCACGTTGACGCCGTATTTGCGCAAGGAGTTGACAGCAGCCTGGCCGATTTCATGTTCTGGCAGCTTGGTAACGAAGTGGGCATCGTGGCCATAGTTTGCTAAAGAAACCGCAACGTTTGCTTCACCGCCGCCGTAAGTAGCCCCTAATTTATCAGCCTGGACGAAACGATAGTATCCTTCAGGTGCAAGGCGAAGCATCAATTCGCCAAATGTTACAACTTTATCTTTCTTAGCCATTCTTACGTACCTCATCTCTCTTGGCTGCTGCTTTGCGGCAGAGTTCTTCGATCTTGTCGAATTCGCCATTGTTGATCATATCTTTTTTAACCATCCAACTTCCGCCGATGCACAGGATAACATCTTCTTTCAGATAGTCTTCCATGTTCTTTTCGGAAATTCCGCCGGTTGGCATGAATTTGAGCATGTTGTAAGGCGCAGCAATGGCTTTGATCATTTTCAAGCCGCCAGCTGGTTCAGCCGGGAAAAATTTCACGACATCCAGACCTAATTTGTAGCAAGCCTGAACATCTGTTGGCGTGCAGCAGCCAGGAGTTACTGGAATACCTTTTTCAATGCAGTATTTGGTTACTTCTTCATCAAATCCAGGGCTGACAATAAACTGGGCACCTGCTTCAATCGCATCGTCAACCATCTTGGTTGTCAACACCGTGCCGGCACCAACCAGTAGATCCGGGCAGCTTTTGCGCATCGCGGCGATGGAATCTTTAGCAGCTGCCGTTCTGAATGTCACTTCGGCAGCTGGAAGACCTCCGTTAACTAAAGCGTTGCCAAGGGGGACAGCATCTTTTGCATCGTCCAGAACAACAACTGGAACGATTCCGATTTCTTGAAATCTTTTTAAAACTTCATTCATGTTTCTGAGTACCTTCCTTATTCCTGGTTTGCAGCCTTGGCCGCCTCAACTTCTTCGTGGATTGTTTTGGCTACTGCGCCTTTACCGGCGATCATGCGGTTGAACAGGGCGACAATGCGGTCTGCAAGACCAAGTGCGTATAAGTCTACACCGTAAATCTTCTGGTTGGAAAGGATCGGGCGTAATTTTTCTTCGGTAACTTGATCACCAAGTTTGATATCCGCAACGACTGGACGAACTTCTTCGAGAAGCGGATCGGCCGAAACTTCGAATTCGTTGCCATTGTCATCGATACCCATGATATAGCGGATCCATCCAGCTTGAACCATTGGGATCAAAGACAGTTTGCCAAGGTCGAGGCCTTCAGCTACGTAGGATTTGATGGTTTCACCAAAACGGACAGACAGTTTCTGACTGGTATCGGTTGCGATACGCTGTGGGGAATCCGGCATGAATGGGTTGCCGAAACGAACGTTGATCACGGTATCGATGAAGTCTTTTGGATCCAGGATGCCTGGATTGACAACGACTGGCAGGCCTTCGTCGTAGCCGATGATTTTGATCATGTCAACGAGATCAGGATTCTTCATTTCCTCAGAGATCAGCTTGTAATCCAGCAGGCATCCAAATACTGCTAAGGATGTGTGCAATGGATTCAAGCAGGTGGTAACCTTCATTTTTTCAACCTTGTTCACTGTATCGCGGTCCGTGAAAATAACGCCAGCGTCTTCGAGGTTTGGGCGACCATTTGGGAATTTGTCTTCGATGACGAGATATTCAGTTTCTTCAGCGTTGACAAATGGAGCGACGAAGCTTCCTCTTGGAGTTTTTACTGGTTCCAGATCTTCCAGGCCATCAGCAGCTAAGAGTTCTTCGACAGTCTTGTCGGGTCTTGGAGTGATTTTATCAATCATTGTCCAAGGGAAGGTTACTTTTTCTTCGTTGGTTACATATTCTCTGAATTCAGGTTCAGCTACACCATTTTTAACCCAGTTATCCACATAGGTCATCATGGCATCTTTCAGTTTTTCTCCATTGTGAGAGCAGTTATCCATGGAAACCATGGCAATTGGGGCACCGTTCTTTTTAAAACGGTCATAGAGCAGGGCGGTTACTTTACCCAGATAGCTTTCTGCATCCTCTGGTTTGCGCGTAAAGTCAGCTTCAACAGCAGGCAGATACTCACCAGCGGCATTGGATAATGCATAGCCTTTTTCGGTAATGGTGAAGCTTGCCATCTGCAAGGAAGGATTGGCGAAGATATTCACAATTGATTCATCTTTTGGATCCAGGAATACAACTTCAGCAATGGAACCGATTACGGTTTTGTCGATGGAGCCATCGGACTTTAAGGTAGCCAGCAGAGCGTAGTCATCGTGGGCGCGGCTTGCATCAATGATCCCTTTATCAAATCCTTCAACAGCGATGACACCTTTGTCGATCTTTCCGTTGTTGAGCAAAGTGTTCATCAGATTGGCCTGGTAAGCCTTGAACAGGTTTCCAGCACCAAAGTGAATCCATACTGGAGCATTTTTTGTGGCTACGATCATTTCTTGGCGATCGTATTCAGGAATGCTGTAGCCTTTGGACTCCCATAAGGCTCTGTCCTTTAAACCTTCATTTGATAATTTCATTTTCTTTTTACCTTCTAGAATTTTGAATTCTCTACCCTGTCGATTTCCGCCTTGGATCAGGCGCATGAAATCAGACTTGGTTATACTTGGATACCGTTTCAAATCTGCCTTTGCCAGGGTAAACCAGGCTCGCAGGTGAAACGGCGGTTTCTCTCTTTTTTCTTTCTTTTTCAGCTGGCCAGAAAACCTGATTCAGCCGCTTTTGCCGGATCACAGACTGCGATCTTTTCAGGGCTGAAACCATCAGGGTCTGTCAAAATCATTCGATGCAGCCAAAAGCGCTGTATGAAGCTGAAAAATCAAGCGTATTGGAAAAGCAGAGGGTTGGAAATTTGCTTCCTGTTTTTACATTGCAAAAACAAAACTAGAGTTCAGTGAATTGAGTTTGTTTTTACGTCTCAAATGACAGCAGGGCGACCGGAACCGGGCATGAAAGCCATAGCGTCCGGTCGCCCTGGAGCTTTCCGACTGAGATCGGATAGACTTGCAGTTTTTGGGGGATGGATGCATAAGATGGGTGGTCAAACGCATCTTAATGGGGGTCAGGATTCAACCAAGATGCAAGATAGCCAGCTGAATAGCGGGAATTGAATCCTGCTCGAAAAAGAAGATCAGCTTACGCTTCAGCTTTTTTTGCTTTTTCTTCTTTGTCGATGGCTTCCCACAGGCCTTCAATGTAAGTAGCACCCAGCGCACGGTCATACAGACCATAACCCGGCATACCGACTTCGCCCCAGATCATACGACCATGGTCAGGTCTGATTGGTCCATCGAAGTTGATGTCGTGAAGAGCTTTTACGATTTCATACATATCGAAAGTTCCGCATTGAGAAACGTGTGGTGCTTCTTCAAAATCAAGTGGTTCAATGGAGTTGAACTTCAGGTTTCTAACGTGGGCGAAGTGAATGCGTCCTGGCAGAGAACGAATCATGTCTGGCAGATCGTTTTTGATGTTTGTCCCATAAGATCCGGCGCAGAATGTTACACCGTTATGTTTATTGTCAACAGCATTCATCAAGCGGTGGATTTTTTCTTTGCTTGTGATGATGCGTGGCAGTCCGAATACTGGCCAAGCTGGATCATCTGGGTGAATGGCCATGTTGATGTCGTATTTTTCGCAGACTGGCATGATGCGGTTGAGGAAATAAACCAGGTTTTCGAACAGTTTTTCTTCATCTACATCTTTATACATTTCGAACAGATCTTTGATCTTTTCCATACGTTCTGGTTCCCAGCCTGGCATTACAGTGCCATTCATGTCACCAGCAATCGAATCAAACATCTTCTCTGGGTTCATTGAATCAATTGTTTCCTGGTTGTATGCCAGGGCAGTCGATCCATCAGGAAGCTCACGAGCCAGTTCAGTCCGCGTCCAGTCAAATACCGGCATGAAGTTGTAGCATACCAGGTGGATGTCTTCTTTACCGAGGTTCTCGAGCGTTTCGATGTAAGCGTCAATATATTGATCACGATCTGGGGCACCTGTTTTGATTGCATCGTGTACGTTTACCGATTCAATACCAGACAGGTTCAACCCAGCGTCTTCTACAGTTTTTTTCAGGTTATGGATCTCTTCCTGAGTCCATACTTCGCCTGGCATTTTGTCATACAGAGTTGTGATAACTCCAGTAACACCAGGGATCTGACGGATATCCTGAAGGGTGATTTTGTCATGTTCAGGTCCATACCAACGTAATGTCATTTCCATATGTGATTTGCCCTCCTGTTGATACACCAAGAATATCAGAACAACACGTTAAAGATGATAGTCATATTTGCCATGATCATTGCATATATTGCCATAGTGAAAGAGTTTTCATCTCTACGCATTCCTGTACCTATTCTATCATTCCGTCTGTTGAGTCGTTACTGTAAGGCAAGATTAGAACTAATCTTATTGAAATTCGATATGTTCGGATTTTCTGAATCCTTTCCACTTGTCGTTTCAAGTACCATTATTTCCAAAGACCAGTTGGTTAATTTTAACTTGTCTGTTTTAGATGTAGCAGATTGTAGTTTTAAAGTCTTGTTTTTAGAATGTGAAGCGCAATCTATGCAAACTATTGTCAGGCAGGCAGCAGTTTTGCCAGCTTGGTTTTGCATCCAGACAAGACTTAGTGGATTGAAGATTTCAGGTACCGGCTTATTCAGACGTTATTCATAAATAAGAGACGGGATTCATCTTTTTAAGATTATTTATCGTCTCTTACACTCTTAATGGTAATCTTTAATATCACTTTGTGATAATCAAACGATTCTGAAGGGCAAATTTTTTTCGCCAGGCTTCTCTAACCAGTCACATATTGCAATTATTAGAAGGCATCTGCTTTGACGTTTTCCTTCTGGTCTCTGTTTTTTGTTTCGTTTCCTTCCTTATTCCTTATATTTAATCTCTATATTCCTGATATCTATATTTATTCCTGGAGTTTTAACTCCTTTATTCCTGCATCCTTATTTTTATATCTATCCCTCTATTTCATAGCTTCTGGTTTTAGCCGTCTATTCCTTTTCGACTGCTTTGAGAGACTTTATTTTGCTGGCCTGATCAAATAAAAATCTCCAGCCATAGCCCTATTGGGGATTCCAACTCATTCTCTTTAACAACCGCCTGGCCGCAAACGCTGCAAGCCTGCTTAAAAACTACCTTGTTTTAAGGATTCTTTCCCGTATAAGGAATCGGCTTGTCTTCAAGCCAGAAATGATCGGTTTCCAGCTGAATCTCCCTATTTTCAGGCTATGGATTTCGCAATCCATGTCCGGTATCACATCCGGACCATTTCAAAGGATGACAACTATAAAAACAGATTTAATTATCCCTTTTTACATCGATAACAAAATTTCGGCCGCCTATTTATCTAATCCCTATTCTGAATCCAAATCCTTAAGGCCACGTTAAGCCGTATCGTTATATACTTTTAGATGACTTGTTCGATTAATTAATATGAATATATTCCTATTTTGTATTGGTCTATATTTTGCATATTCCTTACAGGTTCTCTGTAATGTTTTATCTAGAAAGGCGGTGACGGTTTGAATTCTCAAACCTCTTTAGCTTCCCAACCCTCTCGATCACCGGTCGTAGCCGTATACCTGACTTCAGATACAGCGTGCAAAGAGGCAGTCAGAGTGGCTGCTGAAACAGCTGAAGCCTTACATGGTGAGCTTCTTGCTTTTTATATTGCAACACCGGAGATGAATATGTTTCAAAAGTCAGGGCATAATGCCTTAAAGGAAGTTGCCACCTATGCTTCTTCTTTACATGCTCACCTGACTGTGGTGAATGGATCCGATCCGGTTTATCTGGTTGGTGAATTCTGCCGCAATAATAATGTAACCATTCTAGTTCTTAACCGGCCTGCTTTTAAGGGCGTTCATCAGTTTTTTCCAACCTTTGCGCAGCGCGTCTCCGCTGTTTTAGGAGAGACGACGCTGTTAACGGTTCCTGGACCCATGACTGTCCACGCTTCAGCAATCCAGACAGAAAAACCAGACATCAAGACAAGCCTGAGCAATCTACTTCTGGTCACTGTTACCCTGCTCCTGGCTACCTTGTTGTGTTATGGCCTTGATCTGGTTAACGTAAACCGGTTTATTTTCCCCGAAGTCTATACTGTAGCTATTTTGCTGAATGCTGCCATGACTGGCAGTTTTTTCTGGGCTGCTCTTTCTGCAGTCACATCCGCCCTGTTGTATCTTTCCCTGTTTGTCCAGCCTGGCTGGGATATTCTTTTCAGTTCCCGCAGTTTCTGGATCACTCTTCTTTGTGGGATTGCCGTTTCCATGTTTGGGGCTTTGATCGGGGTTCGCATGAAGTCGCAAGTCCGCCAGGCCAGACGCACCAGCTGGAACATGGAGATGCTGCTGGACAATATTCATAAGCTCCAGAAGGTACAGCACCCAAGTGAAATCGTATCCGGAATCGGCCGGAGAATAGCGGATATTTCAGAGCGGGATGTTGTTTTTTATCCTTACACTGACGGCTTGTTCTTAGATCCGGTCTTTTTTGACTCGGATCCCGATGAACCGGGCGATCATGACCAGGCCTTACTGGAGCGGATGATCGCCCGCGAAGCGATGAGCCGCCATACGTATACCGGCTCGCTCAGTGAGTACTATCCGGAAGCGGAGTATCTCTACTTCCCGCTGGAAACTTCAACCACCTGCTATGGAGTCATGGGCATTCGCTATGCGCAAGAAGCCCCTGACACATCCGAATTGATGGTTTTAAAAGGAATCGTAGCCGAGAGTGTCCGCACGCTGGAAGCTTTGCTCCAGCAAAATGAACTGGAGGAAGCAAAAAGACAGCAAGAAAGCACCATCCTTCGTTCCAACCTGCTTAAAGCGGTCGGCCATGATATCCGCACCCCGCTCACATCGATTATGGGCAATATTGCCAACTACAAAATGACGCACAATACCCTGAGCGCCCAAGAAAAAGAGACGATGCTGACCAATATCCAGCAGGCGGCCCTCAATCTTCAGCATATGATTGAAAATATGCTGACAGCTGCGCGCATGGATTCCTCCTCGGCTTCCGTCAAACTCCAGCCGGACCTTCTTGAAGATGCGATGCAGTGCGGGCTGGAATATCCCCAGAAAACCAACCTCACCCATCCCATTACAATTGATGCCTGTGATGACGTGCTTTTGACAAACATGGATTCCTCCTTGATTACGCAGGTTGTCTCCAACCTGGTGGCCAACGCCATCCAGCATACGCCCGAAGGCACCCCGATCAAAATCCGGCTTTTTGAGGAAAATGAGATGGGCGTGATTGAAGTGATCGATGAAGGGCAAGGAATCAAAGACGAGGAGAAAGAACGCATCTTTGAAATGTTCTATACAGCGGATCTGCCAAGCTTTGATTCGGATCATTATCTCGGATTAGGCCTGTTTTTATGCAAAGCCATTATGAGTGCCCACCACGGTTCTATCGAAGTCAGAGACAATCCCCCCCATGGCTCGATTTTTTCCCTTCGGATTCCGCTGCTTGCCATGTAGCTTTCCCTTTCCTATCTCCCGCTATCTGGCGGGTCTTTTTTTGCCAGAATCTGGCTGGTGCAAAGTCGTGAAGCGTACTTGTAGACAAGATAAAAAGCCCTGATCTGATAAGAGTCAGGGCTATTGATTCAAAATTGTTCAAGCCAAGAAAACACCCCCGGAAATGGAACCATTTCTGGACAAAGGAGTTTCTGGACCTTTCTTCTATACATTCCTGTCCAGACCGGAAAGAAGAAACTGGACAGGGAAAGCTCGATCAGGACTGGTTAAAAAAGCGGAGCAGAACCTTGATAATTTCATCGAGATCGATTGGTTTGGCCACATGGGCATTCATGCCAGAATCCAGGGAGCGCTGGATATCTTCCGGGAAGGCATCGGCACTCATGGCAACAATCGGAATTGATTTGGCTTCTGGATGATCGCTCTTGCGAATTGCCTGGGCAGATTCGTATCCATTCATGTTGGGCATACGCAGATCCATGAGAATCGCGTCATAATATCCCGGTGCGGAGGAAATGAATTTATCCAGACAGATTTTGCCGTCTTCTGCCCATTCTACTTCAAAGCCTTCTTCGCCAAGGAGTTCGCTGGCAACTTCCCAGTTCAAGTCATTGTCCTCGGCCAGCAGGATCCGGCGGCCAAGGAATGGCTTTTCTCCTTGGGTTTCTTTTTCTTCCGGTTCTTCGTCGTCCATGTATTTGCGCAGGGCATGGAATAATGTGGTCTTGAATAATGGCTTGCTGATAAAACCACTGACACCAGCCTCAAGGGCTTCTTCCTGGAATTCACCCCAGTCATAGGCAGAGATCAAGAGGATTGGTACATCATCTCCTAAATAGTGGCGCAGCTTACGGGCGACTTCAAGGCCATTCATGCCTGGCAGTTTCCAGTCCAGCATAATGATCTGGTAATCATCATGCATCTTGTGCCGTTGGAGAGCCATGTTGATTCCCTGCTCACCGCTTAAAGCCCATTCCGCATGGATTCCCATCGTTTTCAGGGTATCGCTGGTTGATTTACATAAGAATTCATCATCATCAACGACTAACATGTTCCATGGTTTCAGGACCATATTGTATTCCACTTCGGGAGCAACGATAAAATCAAAGGTCAGATCAAACTGGGTGCCGCGGTTGACTTCGCTTTTTACGTCGATTGTTCCACCCATCGCATCCACAATGAACTTGGTAATGGTCATGCCAAGGCCGGTTCCTTCGACTTTCCGGATCCGGTCATTGTCTGCCCGCGAATAGGCATCATAAATCTTGGACAGAAATTCCGGCGTCATGCCCATCCCATTATCCTTGACCATGATTTTGATCCGCACATAGTCTTCTCCTTTTGGTGAAGGCTCTTCGCGAACAACAAGCTGGATTTCCCCGTTTTCCGGCGTGTATTTTGTTGCATTGGATAAAAGATTTAGCAAAACCTGGTTCAGGCGGACACCATCGCACCAGACATTTTCCGCAAAGATATCCCGGACATCGATCTTGAAGTTCTGCTTCTTATTCAAAAGCTGGGGCTGCATAATACTGACAATTCCCTCAACCAATTCTTTTAAAGAGGTGTCTTCAACCGCCAGCGTCATCTTTCCGCTTTCAATGCGGGACATATCAAGAACGTCGTTGATCAGACCTAGCAGCTGTTTACTGGACAAGGTAATCTTACGCAGGCAGTTTTTCACCTGATCTTTATTGTCAATATGAGCCGTGGCAATTGCGGTCATCCCAACAATCGCATTCATCGGCGTTCGGATGTCATGGCTCATGTTGGCTAAAAATTCACTCTTCGCCCGATTCGCGGCAGCAGCAGCCTGACGGGATTTCTCCAGTTCTTTCATCTGCTCCTGGCTCAACCGATAATACCCGATGTAGACAACCACCATGAATGCCAGCACGATAGAACAGGAAATAATGGTGTAACGCGTGCGCTCGTGGTTGAGATCCTCCAGGATATTGTTCAGCTGGTTATAGGGCATGACCGAAACCAGATTCCATTCTGAATTGGATAAGGGAATACTGTACAATTTTTGATCGCTTCCGTCATGAGAAATGGTTGAAGAATAGGACTGGTTGCTGCCCAGTGCCTCCAGAAAAGCTTGCTCTGAATACGGGCTTTCTTCTTCTCCAGCCGCCGCTGCAACCAGTTCGCCAGGCAGAAACTGGGTGGGATCAGCCAGTTCAATTTCCGGATTATCGATAACAATGCTTCCATCATCTCGGATAATGCAGTAATACATCATCTGGTCAGGCTTATTTAAAGATAAAAAGTCAGTAATATAGGATAAGTCAACCGCTGCAACCAGGCCGGTGCTCTGTTTGCCATCCTCCATGCCATAATCGGCATTCACTCCAAACAAGACGAGTTCTTTTCCTTCAGAATCCTCACCGACCGCAACCCGCTTATCCCCCTGAACGAGTGCATTTAAAAACGGTTCAATCTTGAGCGGATGGATCGAATCGCCTAAAAGAGTTTGGAATTCACCATCTTCTGAGCACAGAGCCAGATAATCAAATCCTCTGACCTGAGCCCGGTAAACAAGTTCGTCATAAATCTCATCCAGGTCCTGTGTCTGGGAGGGAACAACGGAAACCAGACCTTCAACTTGGTCAAAACGCAGGTTGATGACCGATTCAAAGTGCTTTGAAACTTGTTCGCTGGTCTGGGACATGAACAGGCTGCCAATCTGATGAAACGCGTGATGGCTTTGCTCGGTCATGTAAAAGCCTAACCAGCTGAACGACAGAATGCTGACCACAACGATTCCAATAAAACTGATAATCAAGTAAGACTGGATTGTGTTTTTCAGATTCCTTTTCTTCTTCTTTGATTTTTTCTTCTTCTCTATCATTCAAGTTAACCTCTTCAACTCTCAACGGGTTTGTTGTGGAATTTCACTTTCCATTGGCAAGCTTGTATTCCTGAATTGCCTGAACAGTCTGGCGATAGCAGTCATCCAAATCACCCCTTTTCTGGATGGCTGCTGCAGGATCTTCCTGTCTAAGGTCAGCAACGATTGCCTCACACACCGCATAGAGACGGTTAAACGCCAGATTTTGACAAACACCTTTTAAAGAGTGGATCGCCCGCAATGCTTCTTCACCATCTTGTTCATCCATTCTTTCAAGATATATCCCATAGCTTGGGTCCTCTAAAAACTTAAAACAGAATTTTTCGATCATCTTCTCACGGCGAAAGCGCTTCAATACATTTTCATAATCGCCGCCCAGTTTTTCATAGCAGTCTTGTAAATTCATCACGTTAGGCAAGGATACCCCATCCAGAACTGCTAAGCAGTTTGGGTGGCCAGGAATTGCCAAACCTCCGTTTCTTTTAAGTATCCATTAGCTCTTTCGATCAGAACTAATTTCCTCATAGAAGCAGCACTATGGATTTTTTGCTCTGATCAAGTTTTTAGTACAAAATATCCACTTTTTCTGCGTTCAGCGCATAATGCCCATGAAAGCAGCGTCTCGATACGGCTTAGCCCGCCTAGGCAGCTTAAAGTCTTCTGGACCTTTGATTTTCCCTGATTTGGTCTTGTTGTGGTTCGTTATGGCATGTCTCACAAAGCGTAATCAGGCTGGAAGGTGAATTCCCACCAGTCTTCCGGCTTTCAATGTGATGAACATTTAAAACTGGACCATTTATCTTGCCATGGCAGTGTTATTGTTCGTGATTATCTCGAAACAAAACATATTCACGAACGTTCCAGAATCCTTTTTGATCACCATTTTAATATTCAGTTCCAGAAATCTCTGGATTCTTTAATTTCTGTGTATCAAAAGAAGCTGTTTCCACAACAATCCTGGTTACAGGAAGAGGTTTTTGGACTTCTTGAATGCAATGAAGATGAGTGCCAATCTTGCATTCAACAGAGGGAGCAAGCCATCCTTTATGCTTAGGATCTCCTGAATATTTAGTCCCGCTGAACAGACTATTTATCTACTTTATATACAGTAAAATTGAGGCTTATCTATTGGACCTTATTTTCCTGTGGTTCCTTAGTACGCACTCGGTTATTGAAGCGTGGGGCTTTGTATCTTGTCTTGCGGTTTCTTCTTGCTTTGCGTGCTTCTCTTCTTGTAGAAACCAGCTCAGTAACATCTGTCCTGTTCTAGACATCCCAGGCAAGAAGTTCTTTGTCTTCACTTGAAGCACTCAAGCCAATCTGTTTGGAACCACCGTCTACTCCAAGAATGACGGGTTGTGTATATCTGGTTGAATCGTATAAAAGCTTGATGGTAAATGGATTTTTCTCTTTGCTCAATTCTCTCAAGCCAAAGTTTGGACTGCCGGCCATTGGTGCTTGTGAAAGTATTCCTCGCAGACCGTTAAACCCCCTTTCTTTTTGCCTGCTGTAAATTCTGCCAGCAGGCCTCGATTTCTTTTCGAGCAGCTGTTCTTGCTCTATTTCCCTTCATGACGCTTGCGGCTTATCTGAACATTTTCAGAAAAGCCAGGTTAGCGCCAGGCAAGCAGCCCTGATTCTCTGTCAAGAAAAAGAAATTGAGCAGTGGCATTATTCAGTTTACCGCGATAAAGACCAATGATGGAGACAATATTCGAGTTGAATTGATCTTGACTCACTTCTGCATCGTTTTAGGCGATGAATTCCAATCCATACCGGACAATCCTTTTCAAATCTGCCTCAAGAGCATATGCCCCTTTCCTTTTTTGATCCTCTTCGTATTGAACTGTAGCCAGACCACAGCCCTTTCTAAACAAGGATTCCAATAAAAAAGACCAGCCTGATTTCACTCAGAACTGGTCTTGAACGATGACGTCACAATTCTACCGAAAAGATAATCCTGTCCAGATCCCCAGTCGATCTATAAAAGCTTGAATGCCCTGCAAGACAGGCCGCCTGATAACCGTCCAGATGCCAAAAGATTAGATCTTGGCTATTGTCCTGAATGGTTATTCAGCAGGCACTGCGAAGTCGCCGAATTTTTCAGTGATGATGGCTTTGACATCGTCAGATTTGAGGACTTCAACCAATTTTTTGATGGCTTCATCATCTTTGCGGTCTTCACGAACGGCAATGATGTTTTCATAGGTCTTGGCAGCCTCAGAATCAGCTGCCTCGGTTACGAGCAGATCGTCAGTAACATTGGAAGTTAAAGCGTAGTTGCCATTGAGAACACCGAAATCGACATCCGGCAGTTTGGAAGCAATCTGGTCAGCAGCGATTTCAACAATATCCAGGTTTTTCGGATTGTCTTTGATATCATGGATCGTTGCTGTGGAGATCGATACACCATCATTCAATGTAATCCAGCCCTGATCCTGCAGCAGGTAAAGGGCACGGGCTTCGTTGGTGGCATCGTTTGGAATAGCGATCTGCGCACCGTCAGCCAGGTCATCTACTGATTCATATTTTTCAGAGTAAATTCCTAATGGTTCATAGTGGATCGCACCAGCGGATACCAGATAGCCATCTTTGCCTTCCTCGTAATTATTGTCAGCATTGTAGCTTTCCAGATAGGGGAAATGCTGGAAATAGTTGGCATCTAAGGAACCATCAGAAGTCGATGGGTTGATGTTTGGATAATCCGAGAACTCAACGATTTCCAGATCGATTCCCTGGTCTGCCAGCAGTGGTTTGGCTTCTTCCAGGATGACCGCATGCGGACTGGTTGTTGCTCCGACTTTTAAGGTTACGGTTTCACCTGCTGTTGAAGCCGTGCTGCTTGCATTGGCGGTCGAGCTTGCAGCAGAAGAAGCGCTAGAGGAGCTGGAAGAAGAGCAGCCGAATAATCCAAGGCCCAGAGCAGCCGCAGCGAATAATTTAGTTGTATTTTTCATAAAAAGAGTCTCCTTATCGTTTTTTCAAGATTTCTCAGTCCAAAATCCCCTGGCCAAACCCGCTGATCAACCAGCTGGTTTTGATGGAGAATAAGATCCAGCCAAGGATCCCAAACAGACTGGTCCAGACAGTGTTTGGTCTTGTCCTGTCCGGCTTTCTTTCTTAAGTCTTTTCAATTTTGATTTTGATTGACGAAGTTTCTTCCACTTCGAAAGTCTTGAACCTCTTCAAACCGGCCAGGCTTGAAGATTAATGGGTTGTTTTGCGGACCAGCCAGTCCCCAAAAAACTGAATCAGCGAGATGATGATCAATAGCAGGATCAAGACAACGTAAGTAATATCCTGCATCTGCCGCTGCCAGCCAAAGCGGATGGCCAAATCGCCCAGACCACCGGCTGCGACCGTTCCAACAATGGCGATCTGGCCGATGACAGCGATCAAGGTAATGGTCATTCCCCGGATCATTCCGGGAATGTTCTGTTTGAGATAGACGTTTTGAATAATCTGCCAGGGGGTCATGCCCATGGAAATACTGGCTTCGATAATCCCGTCTGGAATTTCTTCCATTGCGGATTCCAGCTGCCTGGCCATAAAAGGCACTGTCCCGACAATCAAGGGGATAAAGGCTGACTTCGTTCCAATGGTCGTATGGAAGAAAAAGCGGGTGACTCCCATTAATAGTGGAAGCAAAATGACAAACGGAATCGCCCGAAACAGGTTGATGATCTTATCGAGAATCCAGAAGACAGCGTGGTTCTGGCAGATTCCCTGCGGTTTGGTGATGACCACAATGACCGCGATCGGCATCGCGATCAAAAAGGATACAACGCCTGTCACCGTCAGCATGACCATCGTATCGACAATGGCTTTCGGAAACTGGTCGGCATATTCAATCACGTTTGGAATGATGCTAGTCAATGTGTCCACGTTTGATTACCTCCACTTCTACCCCTTCCTGGCGTAAGTAGTCGATTGACTTGCGGATGTTGGCATCGTCACCAGTTAGAATTACCGTCAGGGTGCCGATTGGCGCATCATGCAAAATCTCGACGTTGCCAAAGATAATCGAACAGTCAACATCGAACAGCCTTGAGACCTGAGAGATGATCGCATCCGTCGTATTGGTCTGATCATACTGCAGCCGGGCAAGCTGCTGATTGCTGGCAAGACGGGTAAGCGGATGGTCACTTTTGATCAATTCATCAATTTTATTGGCGTTTGAGGCCGTTGCGATAAAGTTTTTCGTCATCTGCTCCACGGGGTGGACGAAGATTGGGACAATATCGCCTTTTTCCACGACACGGCCAGCATCCATGACCGCTACCCGGTCACAGATTTCTTTGACAACAAACATTTCGTGAGTGATGACGACCACAGTAATTCCCCGTTCTTTGTTGATCCGCTTGATCAAGCGAAGAATAGTCTGGGTAGTCTGCGGGTCCAGTGCCGAAGTTGCTTCATCACAAAGCAGGACTTTGGGATCGTTGACCAGGGCTCTGGCAATCGCCACCCGCTGTTTCTGGCCGCCGGAGAGCTGGCTGGGATAGGAGTCTTTGCGCTCTACCAGATCGATCAGTTCAAGCAGTTCCATGACTTTCTTGTCGATTTCCGCTTTGGGCACTTTCTGCATTTTAAGCGGCAGGGCAATATTGTCATAAATCGTCAGGGCTGGCAGCAGATTGAAATGCTGAAAGATCATGCCCATCTTCTGTCTGGCTTTTCGAAGCGCGGCAGGCGAAGCTTCCATAAGATCTTCTCCATCGAAGATCACTTTTCCCTCGTCTGGTCTTTCCAGCAGATTCATGCAGCGGACCAGGGTTGATTTTCCAGCGCCGGAAAATCCGATGATGCCATAGATCATGCCCTTGCGGACATGAATAGAGACATCCTTGACTGCATGTACGTCACCGTCTTTTGTTTTGAATGTTTTGGTAACATGCTCTAAACGAATCAAAACATTCCCTCCTTAAACAATAAAAAAAAGCCTTCATCACATTAGGACGAAAGCTGAAACTTCGTGTTACCACCTAAATTCACAGTTCTGTCACCAGAAACTGCCTCATCAAGTACATGCATACTCTAACGCTGTAACGGGCGTTCCCGTCATGTCTGTTAATCGATCATGCGGCTCCAAGACCATGTTCACTGCCCCTTCGACGTTTCTTTCCACCACCCAGAAACTCTCTTTGCTCTTTGGAACAGTTACTCTTCTTTTCTCTGCCAATTTGTGGTTTCACTTTACCATGAATCCCACAAAGTACAACTCTCATTGAGATCATCTCTTTTTGTTTTCTGAAGTTTTCAGAAAAAAGCGTCGATTTTCTAACATTTCGAATCTTAAAAGATACTTATTCAACCTTGTTCAAGGTATGCTGCCAACACATAAAGTTCACAAGGATGAACAACAGTTCACATCAAGCGAACGCGCTTACAATATGTCTTTTTCCCATATACAAAAGGGCAAAAACAGGACACCTTCACAAAGAGACAGGGCTTTCAGTGAAAAAAGAGAGAAATAATTCGAAAAATTCTCAAAAAAGAAAATTATTTTGGTAAAAAACATCCCTATTTGTGGGCACAGTAGTGTATATTATTAAGGTCTTCAAGTGGTAGAACCATTTTATCAATGGGATTCACACATATTTGATAAATAACATCGAAATCTCCTGCTATCCACTTGCTTAATTGCACCAACCTATGTATTTGTCTTTCCTCTCTTGTTGATTCATTAACCTTTACGGCATTCAAACTCTGGCTTCCCTTCCTCTGGTGTCCAGTTTTTCGAATTCGATTGGCCGAATCAACTCAACAGCAATTTTACCTCTGCAATGATTGAGTGAGCTGGGCAGGATAGAAACAAATCTTTAAAACTGGTTTTCTTTGAAAAATTTCTGGGGCATTGGCTTTCATGTTTGAACTTCCGCCCGAAACTGAAAAAACAGAACTGTTTCGGGCCAGGGCTTTCGTCCCCTCTATCATGGAAGATGGCTGATCTTTGAAATGACAACGCATTTTCTTTGCTTGGATTCACAAGATGACAGCGGGTTCTTCCTGTATGGATCCAAGCGAAGAAAACAGGGATTCAATCTGCTTCCAGTCCATCGACTACGAGCAGGCTATCCCCTTTGGACTTTGAACAATCCAAGGGATCCAGCCATCCCCGCCCAGTAGCAAAACAAATGCATAAAAAAAGAAGAATCCCTTTTAGATGGGATTCTTCCAGCAGCAGATTTCCATTGCTTGAAGGACATAAGATTCATCGACCTGCCAAGGTTTTAGACGCCTATCTTAAAAAACCAGGTTCGCACGCAGATTCAATCCTCTTATTGGTAAACTACATGACAACACAAAAACAGTGCAGTCCATCGTCAATTCCTGATCCTTGGCAAAAAGCCGGCAGATCATCAAGCACAAGTTTTAATTTTAATTATAAATATGAAATTTAATGGCTGAACAGTTTTTAGAATGGAGACGATTGGCCATCATAATCGAGTCGTGGAAGACTTCCGTAAAACCAAAGCTGGATTCTACGTCCTGATTTCCCTCTTCTGAAGATTCATCGAGCAGCTGAGAACTTTCCTGCCGCATCTGATCAAATTCTCTTCTCGTTTCACTGAGAAGTTTGCTGGCGGTTTCATATTCGCCTTCGCCAGTCAGCTTTAAGGTTCTCATCATCTTGGAGCGGATGCGGCGGTTGGATTTATTTAAATGATACAATTTGATTCGTTCCTGGTCTTTCGTCATGTTCGTTTCCCTCTGTCTTTCAATTGTCTTTCCTCTGGTGTCCTGCAGAACAACTCGAATTGAGTTCTGTTCCTTTGACGATTAAAGTGTAACAAACAGATTCTTCATCGTAAAAGGGAGATACACTAAAAATTTTACTTGAGTAAAGTTTTTATTAAGATGTCTTTTACCCAAGTTAAGAATCCGTAAGTATACGATAGGTATGTGAAAAACCCTATTTTTTCAGGCGAAGAATACTCAAAGTAAGATTAGTTTATCATTCTTGTCAACTTCGGGATATGCATTTATTCATATACTGAAAATAAAGACGATTTCCTCTCTTTTTCGAAACAGCGGCTTGACTGCCCTGATTTTCAGCCTCTTTGCGTATATATTCTCGAATTACAAAAGGGCGTATCGGTTTTTATACCACATCCTCAACCGGTCATAAAACCACGCGCCCGGATAATTTTGAACTCCAAATATTTCTGGAATTTTTATACACCTTTCCAAAAAACTTATACTCTCTCTTTCTCATCCCAAAAATTCTTCCAAAAACTGCATGGATTCCAAAGAGATTAAGACAATCCTAAGAATTTTCTGTACTGGGTTTTGCCATTAAGATGATATAAATGATATATGCGATTCCAAATTCCAAAATTTCATAAAAAAGAGCTGGTAATTACCATCCATGGTTTCGGCCGCAAGACGGAACATGAAATGGATCCTTTGGCCAGCTATCTTCAAAAAGCAGGCTTTGAGGTCTGGAAATTTTCCTACTACGATCCTGAAAATCTAAAGGACACTAATTTTCGCAGCTGGATTTTGCGCTGTGAAGCCAAACTGCGAAAAGCCGTTGATGAAAAACGAAAGATCCATCTGCTCGGCTTTTCTATGGGCGGTGTGGTCGCTAGTTATCTAGCCAGTGTCTATCCGGTAGTGGATCTGCTTTTAGCCGCTCCTGCCTTTTATCCGCTTGATTTCAATAAAATCCAAAAGGCTGCCGTCAGCAAAGTGATCTCTTCAGGCACACCAGACAGCCAATCGATGAGCACCGAACAAACCCGCGCCTTTTTAAATGTCGTTTCCCGTTATCGCGACTCAATCCTGCAGGTAGACTGCCCGATTTTGATTCTGCATGGAACCGGTGATGAAGTGATTCAGCCCAAGTCCTCACGCCGCATGTTTGAACAGATCGAAAACCCGAATAAATACCTAGTCTTTCTAGAGGGTGCCCATCATCGTTTCCTGTATGATGGTGCCTATGAATCGCTGGCCTTTCCAATGATCCGGGATTTCTTTCGGGGTGAAATCAAGCCGCAATCTTATCCAAGCCAGCCAAAAACCAAGCAGGCACCCCTCGTCCAGGGCCAAAAAGATGCAGCTGCAGATCCCGCCAGCCAAAAAAGTCCAGAAACCTTCCAGACAAACAAACAAAAATGACAAACTCCAATCGCCGCGCTTGAACCAGCTTAGAAAGCTCGCTATGCGTTCGGTCAATATCAAAGAAACCGCCGATTCCGATTGAACGCTCAGCCCGCTCTTCACGATTCAAAACGCACTTTGCTCTGCCATAAACCAGATCAAAGTTGGAAAAGATAAGGAAGTCTGCAAGCGCTCGTCCATACAAAAGCCAGGCTCATCAAGCCTGGCTTTTCGCTTTAGCGGTTTTTTTGGATCATATCCAGTTTAAGATCCAGCAGTTTTTCCGACAGATCGACATAGTAGGACTGTGGATTGGAGAAGCGCTTGATTTCATCCCATAGCGTTTCCTGCTCACGGACACAATAATCGCGAATGCCGACCAGCGATGGTGACTTATACACCAGCTCGCCGCGTTTAAAGATCGGAACCATCAGTTCACGAACTTCATAGGTATTGGCTTCGATGATTTTGTTTTTCCACTTATTCATTGGATGGTATACGGTCAGGTCTTGATGCGGATCGATGGCTTCATCCGCAAGCGTAATCAGGTCGGCAACGGCTTTTCCATCTTCGAGATTGTAAATCCGGTAAACAATCTTGTCTCCGGGATTGGTGATCTTCTCTTCGTTTTCCGAGATCTTGATCTTCGGGATCATCACGCCATCTTCTTCAAGAGCTGCCATTTTATATACCGCTCCAAAGACCGGCGAGTTTTTAGAGACAATCATATTTTCACCCACGCCATAGGAGTCAATTTTAGCCCCCTGGCGGTCTACCAACGACTCAATCAAATATTCATCCAAGGAATTGGAAACCACAATTGCGCAGTCCTGCATGCCCTCTTCATCTAGGCGGCGTCTGATTTTCTTGGATAAATAAGCCATATCGCCCGAATCAATGCGCACGCCTTTCAAACGGTACCCATTGGGCTCAAGATAGTCTTTGGCCACTTTAATCGCGTTTTCCAGGCCGGATTTAAGCGTATTGTAGGTATCGATGAGAACTGTGCAGGCATCGGGATAGGTCTTGGCATATTCCAGGAAGGCATCGTATTCCGTATCAAAGCTTTGGACAAAGCTGTGAGCCATTGTTCCCAAAACAGGAATGCCAAACTGAATGCCTGCTTCTGTCGTTGCACTGCCGGCTACCCCGGCAATATAAGCCGCTCTGGCGCCTTCAATTGCGGAGTCAAAGTTATGAGCCCGGCGGGCGCCGAATTCCATGACGGCTTTTCCTTTGGCCGCCTGCACAATCCGGCGGGCCTTGGTTGCGATCAAGGTCTGATGGTTAATCGCAAGAAGCAGAGCAGTTTCTACCAGCTGGGCTTGAATCAGCGGTGCCCTAACTTTGACTAAGGGTTCATAAGGAAAAACAGGGGTGCCTTCCGGGATGGCCCAGACATCACCGGTAAAACGAAAGTCGGCTAAATAGTCCAAAAATTCGTCAGAGAACTGATGCAAAGAGCGCAGATAGGCAATCTGGTCTTCATCAAAATGCAAATCTTGAATGTATTCGATAATCTGATTCAAACCAGCGAAAATCGCAAACCCGCCATTTTCGGGATTGCGACGGTAAAACAGGTCAAATACGACTTCTTCATTTTTTTGTTTATTCATGTAAACCTGGCTCATAGTCAATTCATAAAAATCCATCACCAGGGATAAATTGCGTCCATCTTTCATTATTTTTTACACGCAGGTCTTCAAGCCTGCTTCTTCTTTCTTTTTTTACTTTCAAGACCAGAACCCAAATCGGGCTCATTGAGCGGATTGAATTCGGATTCTTCTTGGAAAACCATGAATCGGTAGGCCAATTCAAGCAATCGTGCTGACGACCTCTATCCCGTTTGCTGCCAGGTTGGCCAGTGCCATTTCATTCCAGGCTGCTGCGTGATGAACGCCAGCGATCTCATAGATCTCCACACAATCGACCGGAACGATGATTCGCATCTGCCTGCGGTTGTGTTGGTTGGCCCAAGCCTGCAAGGGCAAAGCAAGCTGCAGTACGCAAAGATCGGTACAACAGCCGGTGACAATCAAATCTCCATCCTGGGGAAGGGTTTCAAGCAATTCAAAAAAACCAGGGGCCGCAGCGGCACCAATCGAATTCTTTTCAAGCACTGTATTGACATACGGTTGGAGTTCGTCGATGACCTGGGCCTCTTTCGTGCTTTTGATGCAATGCGGTGGGAATTTGGCAAACTCAGCCGCATCGGGTTCGTGGTTGTCATTGATAAAGATCGTCGAAACGGGGCTGCAGGCATCAAGCAGGTTTTGAATGGGTTGAATGCAGGCTTGAATGGCAGGATCTGCCAGGGCGCCTTCTTTGACAAATCCATTGACCATATCCACTACAAAAACAACAGGGTTGTCCAATGCAGCCAGCTCGAGGACAGGATAGGGGGTTCTCACTCAGTCGAGCCATCTCTATTTCCTTCTTTCTTTCTTTCTTTCTAAAGGCAAGCCTGCTGGGCAAGCCGCCTGCCTAAAAAAGGCATTTTGTCCATTATAGCCATCATTCTTGAACCTCTTGAAAATGAGTCTGCATTTGGGTGATTTTTAGCCGAAAATTCGGTCCTCACTTGTGAAATTATGCGAAAATCCCTTGACAGCAAACCAATATAAAAAGCCAGTCCTTCCTTAAAAAGACTGGCTTATCGTCAAGATTCAGATTTGGCCATGAGAGCAGCCAAATCTGTTTGATTGGCAAACGATTCAATTACTCATCTAAAATTTCGCCGGTTTCAAGATCGATATTGCCAAATTCAGCTTCAATTTCATCATTCAAATCGAGTTCATCGCTTTCTTTGGCTTTGGCCAGGTCATCAGCATCGATATCGTCACTCAGGTTGGATCCACGGATCAGTTCCTGAACTTTACCTTCAATTTCGGCCCGCATCGGTTCGTTGTTTTTGAGGAATTCTTTGGCCGCTTCTTTACCTTGACCGATCTTATCCCCCTGATAAGAGTACCAGGAACCGGATTTTTTAATCACATCGTATTCAACGGCCAGATCCACCAGTTCGGACAATGCGCTTAACCCCTGGCCATAGGTGATTTCGAGCTGGCATTTACGGAATGGAGGAGCTACCTTGTTTTTAACGATTTTCACGTTGACTTTGTTGCCGACGATCTCAGTTCCGTTTTTCACCACTTCACTCTTTCGGATTTCAATGCGTACGGAAGCGTAGAACTTTAATGCATAGCCGCCAGGAGTGGTTTCCGGATTGCCATACATCACGCCAACCTTTAAGCGAAGCTGGTTGATGAAGATGGCGGTGCAGTCGTTCTGGTTCATCATGCCCGAGAGTTTACGCATCGCTTTGGACATCATACGAGCCTGGGCACCAACCTGCATTTCCCCCATTTCCCCGTCCAGTTCCACCTGGGGAACCAGGGCGGCGACGGAGTCCACGACAACCAGGTCAACTGCGCCGCTTTCAATTAACATCAACATGATATTCAGCCCCTGTTCGCCAGAATCCGGCTGGGATAAAATCAGCTCATCAATGTTGACACCAAGATGTTTGGCATAAACGGGGTCAATCGCGTTTTCGGCGTCGATAAACGCTGCCCGGCCGCCGCGCTTTTGAACTTCGGCAATGGCATGCAGGGCCAGAGTAGTTTTTCCTGAAGATTCGGGACCATAAATTTCAATGATCCGGCCTTTGGGATAACCGCCAATGCCCAGCGCTTTATCCAATAAAAGCGAGCCAGATGGGATTGGTTCGACATCCACCCCTGTCCGGTCTCCCAGTTTCATAATGGAGCCTTTCCCGTATTCTTTTTCGATATCTTTAATAACGCTCGCTAAGAGTTCGTCTTTGGATTTTGTCTTTTCTTTTTCTGCTTTTTTCGCTGCCATACATACCTTCCTTTCTGATGCATCTTGTTTTATCTACCGCAATCCAGACCAATCGAATTTCTGGATGCGTGTTCCCTGTTTAGATGTCTTTACTCTGTTATGGAGTACACTATTATTTATACCTGTCTCTTATACACATCTGACGCTGCCGACGAATAGCCTTGTGTAGATCTCGGTTGTCTCCGTATCATTAAAAAAAAAAAAACATAAGACGTAGAAACGGATAATGATGTCACATCTACACTGCAGGAGGTACACAAAACGAACATATTGTACATCTCGTTCAACTGTGTCTACCACAAGTAAAACACGAGTACACACTCAGACCACGTAGTAGATATACAAATGACGCTGAAATTACTAAAGACACACACCAAA
>JADGIS010000189.1 GCA_015233825.1 Erysipelotrichaceae bacterium RD49 | reverse complement strand
GGTCGGCATCATCTTTGAAAGTGCAAGCTTTTTCGGCAAAAACCGGTTTTTCCCTTGCACTTTATCACTTCAAATATCCTGATTTCAACGATAGATAAAGCCGAAATGATTTGATCAGCAAATACTATATATCTATATCCTTATATTTTTCTTTATACCTCCCTGTCTTCCTTTCTCTCTTCCTCCATGAGCCAAAGATGATGGATCCCAAAAACACATAGAAAAACGGTCCGCAAAGGGTGACCTAACGGACCGTCTAATTGTTTATGGTTGTGCAATCTTATGAGGATTGAGAATATTTTTCGGATCGAAAACTTTTTTGATACCGACCATCAGTTCCAGTGAATCCTGCGGCAGGGATTCATAGAGATATGGCTTTTTGGCAAATCCGATTCCATGCTCACCGGATACCTGACCGCACAGGTCTCTTGCTTTGGCATAAACGGCTTCCATCGCTTCATTCAAGCGGCGGTTCCATTCGTCATCGGACAGATCGTCTTTGAGCAGGTACGCGTGCAGGTTACCATCACCAGCGTGACCAAAGCTCTTGATGCGCAGATCCACCACATCCTGCAGTTCATGCAGATATTCGACCATGTCGTTGACGCGGTTGCGCGGAACAACCATGTCGACTTCATCCATATAGGTCGTCGAACCTTTAATAGCTTCCAGGAAGGCGCCTCTGGCTTTCCAGATGGATTCTTCGCGTTCTTCGGTATCGGAAATCAAAACATCTACCGCACCATTTTCCAGGCATAGTCTGGCTACGGCATCGTAAGCCTGTTCGATTTCTTCGGTTGAGTTGCCATCAAACTTTAACAGCAGATACGCATCGGACTGCTTATCGGGGAATGGCTTGCCAAGGTATTCCTCAGCATCTTCAATGACTTCCCGCTGCATGAATTCGATAGCAGTTGGAATGGATTTGGATTTGATAATCAGGGGGACTGTGCTGATTGCATCTTTTAGAGTCGGGAATGGAATCAGCAGCGAAATAGCCTTCTTCGGTTTTGGCAGCAGTTTCAAGGTTGCCTTGGTAATGATGCCAAGTGTTCCTTCTGAGCCGATGATCAGATCTTTCAGATCATAGCCCGAGGAGTTTTTAACGACTTTGCCGCCAAAGGTAACCAGTTCACCATTTGGCAGGCAGACTTCCAGACCGCGGACAAAATCACGGGTTACCCCATATTTTACAGCGCGCATACCGCCGGCATTGGTGGAGATATTGCCGCCGATTGTTGCTGATTTTTCACCTGGATCAGGTGGGTAGAAGAAGTCATGGTCTTCTACATACGCTGCCAAGTCCATCAATAAAACACCGGGTTCAACGGTAATGGTCAGGTTTTCGTCATCCAGTTCCAAAATCTGGTTCATCAGCGTCGTATCCAGCATAATGCCATGTTCCATGGCAACCGAAGAACCAACCAGGCCGGTTCCGGCGCCGCGTGGTGTAACGGGAATGCAATGATACGAAGCATATTTCATGATCTGGCAGACTTCTTCCGGCGTTTTGGCGCGGACAACAACATCCGGCATCGAGTAGGTTCCACCCAGTTCGTCATGACCATAGTCATCGGACAGATTTTCGGCATACAGTACGCGGGTGTCATCGCGGATCATATTGCGGATGGCCAGAATATCACTGGCATCAACTCGTTTGTATTCAGACATAAGCTTTCCTCTGTTCTTTTACTTTCGAGATCAATTCAGGAATGACATCATACAAGTCACCAACCAGACCATAGCTGGCGGTTTTAAAAATTGGCGCGGACGCATCGGTATTGATGGCAACGATCGTTTCCGCATTGTTCATGCCGGCAGTAAACTGGATAGCCCCGGATACGCCGCACGTAATAATCAGCTTTGGGCGAACGGTTCGGCCGGAAAGACCAATCTGGCAGTTTGCGGGCAGAACGCCAGCTTCAACCAAAGGTCTGGTGCAGGCAATCTGACCACCTAACAGTTCAGCCAGTTCTTCAAGCATCGCCAGATCTTCCGGTTTCTTGATACCGCGGCCAGCTACCACCAGGACGTCAGCATTTTCAATCATTTTCTCTTTCGGTTTTTTAACAATATCCAATACTTCCACATGGGAAGTCAGTTTCTTGGGATCGATGGACTGTTCGATAATCGTTCCGGATTCTTCTTCGCTCCACTCCGGCGCGTTCATGATTTTATAGCGGACGGTAGCCATCTGCGGACGATTGTTTGGCGTTTTGATATGGGCCATGATGTTGCCGCCAAAAGCCGGGCGGATTTGGGAAAGATCCGTGTTTTCTTCCATTTTCAAAATCGTGCAGTCAGCAGTCAGTCCGGTTTTCATGCGGGCTGCAACACGCGGGGCCAGCTGCCGGCCGACTGTCGTCGCACCAGTCAGGATCGACGATGGATGAACCTTTTCAATAAAATCCGTAAAGGCTGCAGTATAGGGTTCAATTTCAAAACGGGCTAATTGCGGATAGTCATAGACATGCACTTCATCAACACCATAATGGAGCAGTTCATGAGCTTGCTTTTCAACATTATTTCCTAAAAGCAAAGCGTAAACCGGCTGATGGATGACTTCGGCCATTTCCCTGGCTTTGCCAATCAGCTCATAGGTTACCGGATGAATCACGCCATCGACATGGTCGACATACACGGCGGTGCCTTTCCATAAAGATTTATCCACGCTGGGTTTTACGGCATCTTCTTCAACGGTAACGGCGCCTTTCGGGCCTTTGCGCACACACAGCTTGCACATTTTGCAGGCGGCATTGATGGAAAGACCTTCGTCGGTCAACTCCATTGCGCCAAAGGGGCAGATATCAATAAGAATTTGAGGATCTTCAATCAGTTCGGGATGAATTACAAGTTTTGTCATAGTCGTTTCCTCTAACAAAATTTCAGCTCAGTCAGTTTGTTGAGCAGCCGATCCGCTAAAATCGGACCGGATCCATTCCAGATTTCCTGGTGAACGGAAGAGTCAGGCGGGAAAATCCGCTGAACCTGGGTTGGCGAACCATTGAGTCCATAGTGGGAAGCATCTTTGTCCGCCATATCTTTTAAACTTAAGATCGTAATCGGTCTGTCTTTAGAATTCATCTTTTTGATATACGACGGCAGACGGGGCATGAAAATATCTTTATCCACGGCTAAAAGGCAGGGCATCGATACTTTGGCAATCTCAATTTCATCGGGCAAATCCATCGCAATGGTAATTGAATCTTCAGTGACCTCGCGGATTTCTTTCACGTTGGCTACCGATGGAATTTGCAGCCACTCAGAGATTTCCGATCCAACCTGGGCGGTATCGCCATCGATGGTCTGTTTGCCGCAAAGAATCAGATCATAATCGTCGCTGGCTTGAATGCCCTGGCTGATCGCATAGCTGGTAGCCAGTACATCCGCTCCGCCAAATGCGCGGTCTGAAATCAATGTTCCATTGTCAGCACCCATCGCAAACGCTTCGCGGATCACGGCTTGTGCTTGTGGAGGTCCCATCGAAATCACATCGACGGTTCCGCCCATTTGTTCGCGGATTCTAAAAGCAGTTTCAAGCGCATATAAATCATAAGGGTTCATTTTGCAGGCTGCTCCGTCACGTTTAATGACACCGGTGACGGGATCGACTTCGACTTTGTTCGATTCCGGAACCTGCTTGATGCAGACTAAAATTTTCATAAGTTCTCCTTCTTGTTGAACACTTCAACTTTTCCTGGGGATTCAAAGGGATGGATCAAGAAACACGTTGGCCTTAATTGGTAGGACCTATTCGCAGCTTATATTGGTCTGACCAATCAACTTTTCTAAGCCTAAGATAGCGCTCTCATTTTTCAAATGCAAGGTTGATTCTCAACTTTTTGAAAGCCCATTCATCTTCTTGAATCCAGATCCACGAAGCTGGCTGATTGTTTTCAATTGCATATTCAAAAACAGCTGACAAATCTAAAGAAACGAAAACAGCTGATCATTTCTCTTTTTTACGGGATTTATCAGCCAAATCACTCAATACTAAAGAAAATAGTCTGTCTTTTTTCGCGAATTGCACTCCTTCCTTCCCTCAAGCGTTTCTAACCATCTCAAACAAAAAACGCTCCAGAATGAGCTTTTCTTTCCGGAACGTTTGGAGGATGATGCTTATTTTTTATAGTTTTGAAAATGATGGTTTCTGGACTGTTTGGCTTATTCCAGAGTCACGAGCATCTGTCCGCATTTGAAACTGTCCTCACTTGGGAAGGCAACCTGTTCGCCGCTGGTTACAATGAGCATCGTGCTCATATCATACTTGGTGCCCAGTTTTTTGAGATCCACTTCGACAATTGGATCGCCAGCTTTGACTGGATCGCCCTGCTTTTTACCAAGCAGCCTGAAGCCGTCGCCATTGGCTTCGACTGTGTTTTTAACTGATTCCCAAAATTGAAAACAAATGGTTATATATGTCGTCATAGTCGTAATAGAGCAATGATGAAAGACAAATTCACTTTCAACAAAAGAAGGTGACGTCCTAATCGCACTTAGCGATCTAGCTAAGAAACATTACCACTCAGGTGAAGCAGCAGG
>JADGIS010000188.1 GCA_015233825.1 Erysipelotrichaceae bacterium RD49 | reverse complement strand
TATGAGTTCGCTGGGCAATATAGTGCTGGGCACCACGGCCGCCGCTTTCCGCCATTAGAGCAAGCATTCGTCTGTTCGCCACTTCGTCGAGGCTGTCCTGCATGCTCTCATAGAGTTCAATCTGGGCCATTAGTTTTTCGTCTGGAACATAGGGTTTCATAAGATACACTCCTCCATCAGCTGGTACTGATACATTTCAAGGAAAGTATAGTTCCAAAGAAAAGAGGATATTCACTGAAGGCTCATAGCAGAATCAGTGCCAATTCTCATAGATGTAATCATGGGAATTGTGTGACTGAAGATAGCTGGGGGTCTTTTTCCTGACGTTCCTTAATGAAGAAAGCCTTGACGAAAGGAACCATTTATCCAGTTGTCAAAAGTGTTGCCAAGTGGTTTAACGTCAAGATGACCAAAGAGATTTTTGCGGGATTCTTCAAAAAATCCATTCCTGTTGTTGGAGGCGTTCTTGGTGGTGCGATGACCTATGTTTCTTTTAAGCCTTGCTGCGATCGACTGAAGAACTCTTTAAAAAATACAGTTCTCAGTAATCCAAACTGCCAGCCAGAATTCGCTGATGAAATTAAAGAAATTGAGGAGAATGAAGAAAACCTTGTTCTTGCTGAAGAATAATCCCTTTATTTAATTAAAACCGAACCAACATGAACGGTCGTTCCAAGTAGAAATGGCTTCTACTAAGGGCGACCGTGTTTTTCATTGGATTGCTGTGGGGGAGCACTGCAGAATTAAAACAATCATCCATAACTACGGAAATCATTTGTTTGTTGGTCTGGATTTAATGGCAGCTAAATCCTTTCAAGAAGATCGAGGGCAGCATATGAAACTCAGTCATGCCGCTAGAATGGATTCTTTAGATCAGACAGACGTTTTATTTCATCTCCACGTTGTAAGGATGCTCCAAGGACGACATTGAAATAGAAGAAAGCTTTCAGGTAAGCAAAGTACAAAAAGAGTAATGGTCGCACAAGCCATATGACCATATTATGGGTCAAGAGATCTGAACAAAGCTTGAGTAACCACTTTCACCATTGGTGATTTTTAGCCGTTTTTCTACTCTGCTCAGTAGCTGAAAACGCGTTATTCTGGGATACTTATGATTGAAATTTGATTTGCATCCCGCTTGTTCGCCTTTATCCGTCCAGCTATACTAACTTCGTTAAATGCATTTGACAGTCTATATGTACAAACGAGGTATAAATGTATGAAAGCTCAGACAACGACATATCCGTCGACTGGTTCCAGGATCTGGCGTATTGCTCTATGCATTGTCATTCCTCTGGCAGTTGGCTGAATTTCTTCGGCGCTCTCAGACACAGCGATGAATTCATTTCATCAGATGACTCAGCCCCCACTTTCTCCACCAGCGTGGCTTTTCCCGGTTGCTTGGACGATCTTATACATTTTAATGGGTTTAGCAAGCTATCTGATTTGGTCTGCGGGCGATCGTTCTTCGATTCGCCGGGCTGATGCTCGAAACTGGCTCATCGTCTATGGAATTTCCCTGTTCTTCAATTTCTGCTGGTCACCTGTCTTCTTCGATTTGAAGTGGTACTGGTTTGCGCTGATCTGGCTGCTTGCACTTTGGGCGATGATTATTTATCTTGTCCGCAAGGCCCGAACAATCAGTCAACCGGCTATGTGGGCAATGGTTCCCTATCTTTTATGGGTAACATTTGCGGCCTACTTAAATGCAGGAATTGCAATTCTGAACTAATGGATTTCGAAATGGATTCTTAACCAATCCTCTTCAAAACTGTTTTGAACCCTTCCTGTCTGTCCAGACTGCCCTGTTTCCTAATGGTCCTGATGGAAATGGTATCTCTCCAAAATTACAGACAATAGAGAGTCATCGGATGAACTAAATCTTGTCTGGCAGACCCACATACTCCATTGATCCCAATACAATTTGGCTTTATCAATCCAGAGCAGGATGCCTTCCAAGTGGTCCTGCTCTTTTCAATTTCTGTGGATTCACGGATGATGTAGATTTTCGCACCAAAATCCGAATGAGGATCCGCTTGTCTGGTCTCACTTTGAGTGGGTGTTTGTCAATCGTGTTTTCTCCCCAGTTGAATCATTAAACGCCAATTCCAGCTTTGGAATGGCTGAAGTTGGAAAGCAGATTCCTATTTTAGGGCTTAGGTTTCAAAGGTCAGAAAACTTTCAGCCAGAACTTTTAAAATGCATAATTGCTTATTTTTGATAGCAATAAATTGTAATGAAACGGTTACAATAGAATTAAAAGAGGTGAATCTTATGAACCAAGAACAATTAAGACATATGCAGCAAGATGCTGGCTTTATTGCCGCTCTTGACCAATCCGGTGGAAGCACCCCAAAGGCACTGCGGCTATACGGAGTGAGTGAAGATGAATACCATAATGATAAAGAGATGTTCGACAAGATTCATGAGATGCGAACCCGCATCATGACAAGTCCTGTTTTTGGCAAGGACCGAATTCTTGGCGCCATTCTCTTTGAAAAGACGATGGACCGCATGGTAGATGGCAAATATAGTGCTGACTATCTCTGGGAAGAAAAGGGCGTGCTGCCCTTCTTGAAAGTCGATAAGGGCTTGGCTCCAGAAGAAAACGGTGTCCAGTTGATGAAGCCGATTCCCGATCTGGATAAGCTTTTGGAACGAGCCAAAGAAAGACATATCTTCGGTACAAAGATGCGCTCGAATATCCTTGCAGCCAATCCTGAAGGAATCAAAGCGGTCGTCGACCAGCAGTTTGAGATTGCCAAGCAGATTGCGGAGGCTGGCCTGGTTCCCATCATTGAGCCGGAAGTCAACATCAATATCCCAGATAAAGCAGAAGCGGAAAAAATCTTAAAAGAAGAGCTGAAAAAGCACTTGGCTGCTCTTCCGGAAAAGACCAAAGTAATCTTCAAACTCACTATCCCCAGTGAAGATGGCTTCTATTCCGATCTGATGGAAGATCCAAGAGTTGTCCGCATTGTGGCTTTATCGGGCGGTTACTCCAGAAAAGATGCCAATGAAAAACTGGCACACAATCCAGGATTGATTGCCAGCTTCTCACGTGCTTTAACCGAAGGCTTGAAAGAAAGCCAGACTGACGAAGAATTCAACAAACTGTTGGACGAATCGATTGAATCGATTTATCAAGCATCCAAGAAGTAGCAGTGTATGGCTTAAATCTGATGATTCAGGCTGTCCTTTCTTATTGAACATTGAACCAATCAAATATGGGCTGGAACTCTCTTAGAGAATTCCAGCCCTTTTGTCCGTAGCGGTTCACGAATATGGATAAGGATATATAAAATGGCTGGATCAAAACAGTGAGCCTGCTTTGGTCCAGCCATTGGCGTAGCGTTATTTTTGGTGATCTGCTTGTTTTCCATCATTTCAAGCTCGTTTTTAAAATCGGTCAATGTAAGTTTGTAGGTTCAAAGGGAATTCAAGGCATTTAATCTTGTTTTGCCTGACCAGAATTCCAGGAAAACAACCAGTCCATGATTTCATCCTGGGCAAATCCGTTTCCAGCGGCATGCGCATCTGAAAAGCCCATTTCCAAAACCCAGGAATCCGGTTTGACTTCAAAATAAAGCCGATCGGTAAAGCCTCGTTGGGCATAAGCGGTTCGCAGCTCTTCCATGGCTTGTTTCGTAGGTTCTGATCCATAATAGGTATCATTTTCTGCGATGCCAAAGGCAATGGGCAGGCCTGCTTTGGCGACAGATTCTGTATTGCCATCCCACTTGGAACTGATGGATACGAAAGCAGAATAGAGATCCGGTCTTTGGCTGACCGCAACCGATCCGCTTTCCCCGCCCCCTGAATAGCCCAGCAGATAGACTTGGTCAGGATTGATCGGGAGAGTATTAACCAGGGATTCAACCAATTCATTGGTATCCATGCCGGATTGCTCATCCCAGCCGTTAAGCTGCAAAGAGGCGATAATCATCGAATCATTGATGCCAAGAGCTGCATCCAAAAAATCCTCCTGCAAATTTGCGCCGGAACCAAACCGCCACTCTCCTTCGTAGCCAGGCAGATGGACAAACAAGGGATACCTGCCTTTCGAGTCGAAGTGTTCAGGAAGCCGCAGTGAGTAATGGATAGTATGAAAGGCAATTCCGTTTTTAAACTGTCCAGGTGTCAAGTTTTCTAGAGCGTTGCTGGAAGATATAGGCTGGCTTGCATGGTCATCAGTCTTCCGATTGGTTTTCTCAGAAGTCGCGGTTTCAGCCGCAATCGAAGCTGCCGAGCTTGAAGCCTGGCTCGATTGTCCATTAGAAGCATCCTGTTTTTGAGGAGACTGGCATCCACCAAGGAAAAGGACAAGGGCCATACAGAAAGTGGATTTGGCAAGAATCGTCACTGTTTGCTTCGAGGCAGCTTTGTCCAGTACTCCTGATGGTCTCTTTGATTGTTTCGATCTTCCTGGCCTTTCCAATCTGGTGTTCGATTCGAATAATTTCAACTTCATTTTTAATTAGTATTTGCTGATCAAATCATTTCGACTTTATCTATCGTTGAAATCAGGATATTTGAAGTGATAAAGTGCAAGGGAAAAACCGGTTTTTACCGAAAAAGCTTGCACTTTCAAAGGTGATGCCGACCACCT
>JADGIS010000187.1 GCA_015233825.1 Erysipelotrichaceae bacterium RD49 | reverse complement strand
CTGTAAGGCGACAGGCTTTTGGCTATCATGACGATGGATATTTTTTCCTGAAGATCATCGATGCGTCATACAATACGACAGTCAAGAATCCCAAATCCCACCGGATTTTTCAGTGAGCCAAAAAAGATAAAGATCTGTTTTACCAAAAGCAGATATATTTGTCAGAATCATCAGAGCTTTCAGTTTTTGTAAAAAGTAATTGGACAGCCGAACAGCTGTATCCTTATTTTTCGATGTTGGAATTTACAGGAATCGGACCTTATCGTTCTTCTGGTCTAAACCTTTTTCAGCTGAAAACTATTGAAGAATGCCATTTTGATGCTAAAGGAGATTATGCCTACCTCTTGAGCGGCTGTATTCCAGCAGATGATGAATTTGAGTTTGAGAAGTCTTTCTATAAAATCGAGTCTTCCAGCTATCGAGGCTCATACTCACTTGTTGGTAACGCTTTTATGGGAACTTTCTCAAAGCTAAAAGAGGGTAGTCTGATGAAGCCTGTTCGAAAAAAAGAATGGTATGGAAGACTGATCCGAGTAGAAACCAATGGAAAAATGCTTTATCACTATGGACTGGGGGTAACCGTATGAGTATGAATCCAAAATCGAAATCAACGAAAATTACGATTCTAACCCCGGTCCATGTAGGAACTGGGCGAACAATCGAGCCAGTCTGCTATATCTGTAAAAATGGAATTGCTTCCTGTTACGCTATGGAAGACTTGCTTGAAAGCCTTCCCACAGATAAGCTTCTTGATCCTGCCAACTTAAGCCGCCTGGCTCGTGGAACAGATAGCAAGCGGGATTTTTACTCGGTTTTTAAATCCAATAAGCTTCCATCTGCCAAACCGCTATATAGATTAAACTGGTATGAACCAGAAACATTGCAGTCCTATTTGATGAAAGCAAAAGGTGGACGAAAAGCAGGATCTCTTGAAGTAAGCGAACAGATCAAAGCGCTCAATACTCCAATCATTCCTGGTTCAACCCTAAAAGGAGCAATTGAATGTGCTTTTAAGTATAACCTGCTTAAAACTCACTATGATAAGGTCCATAGCCATTTAGAAGAGTATTGCCAAAATGCACGAGGATCCACTCCAGAACTATTTTGTTTACAGCTGATTTATGGACTTTCTGCTGCTCAAGCAAGAAAGCAGTATGGAGATTTTGTCAAAGATTTGTATGGTTGTCTTCAAGTACGCGATATTCCGTTTCATGCCATGGAACTACTTGCAGTTATGCGCTATCCCTATGATTCACGAAAAAAGGAATATTCTTGTGGATTAGCAGAACATATTGGAAGTGGTGATAGCACATCTATAGAGTTTCCATTTGAAATTAATGCTTTCAAAGTTCAACAGTTAGAAAGAAAGTATCCAATGGACTCTATTCAAACGGAATTGGTGAATCATTTCTGCTCAAAAGAAAAGCTGCTTGAGGCTATTCGCACTTACTATGCGGACATGGTTAACGAAGATGACTTACCTGACGATTTAAATTTATCGGGATTGGATCAAGTCGAAACAGCTATTCGAAAACAGAAGAATCAGAAGAGTTTTGTAATGCGAGTCGGACAGAATACTACGTACTTTTTCAAAACAGTTTCACGACTGATTCAACAAAGAGATAGGGAATTGTTTGAAAACCGCACTTATTTTGAAAATGTTTTTTCGCCAACGAAACTCAGAGGAAAGAACGCACCTAATCCTCAAGATTTTCCAAGAACATTTTCTTTTGCACAAACACCGGATGATCTTTGGCCAACGGGATTTATTGAGATTGAGTATGCTGACGAAAACTGAGATTCGTTTATCTTTTCCAGCTGGAGCCTGTTTCCATCAGGCTCCTTCCTTGTATTTATATAGGCGTATTTTGCAAACTATTCATCATATCAGCTGTATGCAACCAGATATCAAATGCTGTGATTGTTCGCTTCGTTCACAATGTCGTTATTACTGGATCACTGGCAACAATTTTGAAGGTTATCCAGGAATCTTATGCCCGGCAGATCTTTTTGAAAAGCGAAAATATGAACCAGGTCAAGAGTTGAAAGTTGAGTTTTTCTGGATTGGAAACTGCGAAAATTTTAAGCTTGTTGCAGAAATTGCCCTCAATGAAATGAATCAGACATTTCTTGGTAATTTCTTCTATTTGAAAAAAATCAAACATTCTCAGATAGAAGAAAACATTGAACAAGCCCAGAGACTATATTTGAAAACACCATTAAGTAAAGTGGATCTCGAATTATCAATATTGGATTTGACTGCTTTGATGAACCACTGGTATCGGAAATGGTATCAGACAGACTTCTGTTTTCAGATTTCAAACACGAATTCTGATAATGAGCAGTTTTGTCAAGAATGGGAGACCAGTCCGTTTATAAAAATGGCAAGTCTAGGAATGCCAACAAAAAATCTGATCGTACAAGGCCATACTGGAACTATAACATTTGGTATTCCTGTGTATTTTTCATCCGTTTGGAAGGTAATCGGCCTAGGAAAAAGGAACTGTATTGGAGGTGGTAAGATTGCGACTGACCATTCAATTTGAATCAACACCAATTACTTTACCTGTCAACTATCACTATTTGGTGCAAGGATGGATCTATAGCATGTTGCCAGATGATGGATATCGGAAATTTATTCATGATCAGGGGTACCAAGTAAGTAACCAGAAGTTTAAACTTTTCGTCTTTTCTGATTTACTTGGCAGTTATGAAATTCATGGTCGTTCTATGACTTTCTTAAAAGGATGTCGTCTAAAAATTGGTTCACAGTCTGAAGAATTTATTGAGTACCTTTACCAATTTCTAATGCAAAACCATCAAGTTCTGGTCGGATCGCAGACATTGAAAATTCATTCTGTATCGATCGAGGAACTACCATATTTTTCAGGGAAAAAAGAAGTGCTGATCAAAACTTTATCACCAATTACTGCCTATCGGACAGTAGATCGAAAAGTTGAGTACTTTCAGCCCGATTCAGAGGAATTTTACTTATCCTGCTTGAGTAATCTGAAAAAGAAGGCAGAAGCATATGATCTGCCAATAGTACCAGATTTCACGATCACTGAGATTCAATCAGCTAAAAAAAGGCTTATTCGATTTAAAAAGACGTTTTATGTCTCCTATACTTGTATGTTATCTGTCTATGTTGACTATCCAACTTTGGAGTTGATGTGGAATACAGGACTTTGTGCCAAGAACTCAGCCGGCTTTGGAATGATTGAAGTTATCCGCCAGAAATATAGGCGATAATTCCTATAGTCAGTTGATATTCTATGATTAATTCACTGTAATGTGGAGAATATAATGCGGGAAATAGAATATGGAAGACTTTTTTCTCTTTAAAAGCGGAACCATCCGTAAGAAAAACGGATCTGTAGTTTTAGAAAATGATGACGGTGATACTTTGATTCCGATTGAACAAATTCGGACATTAAGCATTTTTGGAGAAGTAACGATTAACAAGCGGAGTCTAGAGCTATTGAGTAAATACCAGGTGACGCTTCTGCTATTTAACTATTATGGAGATTTGGTAGGTTCATTTAACCCAGAAAACCATCGTCCTGTTGGAAAGGTTTTGAATAGCCAAGTTATGGCCATTCAAAACCCAGAACTTCGTAATCAAATTGCAAAATCAATTCAGACCTATAGTTTGAAAAACAGCCTTTCCGTTTTGAAATATTATCATAAAAAGGGTATTCCTCTTATGGATCAGATAGTAAATATTGAAAAGCTAATAGAGGAGTTACAACAGACTTTATCTGTTGAGGAAGTCACGCTTATAGAAGCAAGGGCTAAGAAAGATTATTACAGCGGCTTTGACCTGATTTTGAAAGATTTACCATTTCGATTTGTAAAAAGGACGACGATGCCACCGGAAAATGAAGTTAATTCGCTAATGAGTTTTGGCTATTATCTGTTATATTCCTCAATCCTTGCTCAGCTCAATATCAGCAAGCTATATCCAGAATTACCATTTATCCATAGTGATTTACGAAGTGGTTATGGACTTCAATATGACTTGGCAGATATCTATAAACCGATTTTAGTTGATAGGCTATTTTTAGGAATGATTCGCAGACATAGTTTCCATAAAAATGATTTTGAAAAAAGGGAAAATGGCGGTATTTACCTGACAGACGAAGGAAAGAAAAAATTTGTTGCTGAATTTAATGAAGAGTTAGGAAGAAAAGTACCTTATGGTAAGCGAGTCCGCTCTTACCGCTCAGTAATAAGACATGATATTCATAAATTGATCGAATATTTAAACGATCCTAAAGGTGATCTCACTTTTTACTGGCTTAGCTGGTAGTAGAAGGACAGAGGCAGTTAGATGAATATAATCTGTGTTTACGATATCTCTGGATCAACTAGCATTAAGGCAATGCATATTCTTCGTAAATACCTGTTTCACGTTCAACATTCAGTGTTTCAAGGAAAACTTACACCATCACAGTTTCGAAGATTACAGAAAGAATTGAGTCAAATTGAGGCTCACTGAAAAATCCGGTGGGATTTGGGATTCTTGACTGTCGTATTGTATGACGCATCGATGATCTTCAGGAAAAAATATCCATCGTCATGATAGCCAAAAGCCTGTCGCCTTACAGTCTTGAT